>JAKFUW010000037.1 GCA_021732545.1 Alphaproteobacteria bacterium
GCGGGGATTGAGCGCGTGATGATTCGCTCGGTGCTGACCTGTGAGAGCGAAGTGGGCGTGTGCGGCAAATGCTATGGCCGCGATCTGGCTCGTGGAACTCCGGTGAATCTGGGCGAAGCGGTCGGCGTTATTGCTGCGCAATCGATTGGGGAACCGGGAACTCAGCTGACCATGCGTACTTTCCACATCGGTGGAGCGGCGCAACGTGGCGCCGAACAATCAAGCATCGATGCCTCGCATGACTCAACCGTGGAACTGACCACCAAAAATGTGGTGAAAGATTCCAAGGGCCGCCCCGTGGTGATGAGTCGCTCGTGCGAACTGGTATTGCGCGATGCCGATGGTCGTGAAAAAGCACGCTACAAAGTGCCTTATGGTTCACGCCTGACGGTGGAACCCGGTGCTAAAGTGAAGGCCGGTGACAAAATCATTGAATGGGATCCGTATACCATTCCTATCATCACCGAGCGTAGCGGGATTGCCCGTTACCGCGACATGGTGGAAGGGGTGAGCTTGCGCGATGTAACCGATGAAGCAACCGGAATTTCCAACAAGGTGATCATCGATTGGCGCCAGCAAGCGCGCAGTCAGGATTTGAAGCCTCGCGTGGCGTTGCGTAACGAAAAAGATGAAATCATCACGCTGGCAAACGGCCTTGAAGCGCGGTATTTCCTGCCAGTCGATGCGATCTTGAACGTGGAAGACGGCCAAGCCGTTCATGCGGGCGATGTGTTGGCGAGAATCCCTCGCGAATCATCCAAAACGCGTGACATCACCGGCGGTTTGCCGCGTGTGGCTGAATTGTTCGAAGCGCGCAAACCCAAAGATCACGCGATCATCAGCGATGTGGCGGGTATGGTGGAATTCGGTAAGGACTATAAGAACAAACGTCGTTTGATCGTGCGTCCCGAATCTGCCGATATCGAGCCTGTGGAATATCTTATTCCTAAAGGCAAGCACATCACCGTGACCGAAGGCGACAAAGTGGAAAAAGGCGATTTGTTGATGGATGGTAACCCTGTGCCGCACGATATTTTGCGCGTGATGGGTGTGGAGGCTCTTGCCAACTATATGGTCGATGAAGTGCAAGCCGTGTACCGTCTGCAAGGTGTGACGATCAACGATAAACATATCGAAGTGATTGTGCGCCAGATGTTGCAGAAAACCGAAATCGACAATGCCGGCGAGACCACCTTTATGACGGGTGAAATTATCGACAAAGAAGAATTCGAAGAAGTGAATGAAAAAGCCATGCGTGCAGGCCTGAAACCCGCAACGGGCTTGGCGGTTCTGCAGGGTATTACTAAGGCCAGCTTGCAAACCAGTTCATTTATTTCGGCGGCATCGTTCCAGGAAACCACGCGCGTGCTGACCGAAGCGTCGGTAGCGGGTAAGGTGGATACGTTGAAGGGTCTCAAAGAAAACGTGATTGTGGGTCGTCTGATTCCTGCGGGAACGGGTGCAGCGATCAAACGCTTCAAAAAGATCGCCAAAGAACGCGATACCGAACTGGAAGAACAACGCCGCCCTGCGATCCCTGCATCGCATGACGACGTGGCGGATGTGCCGGCAAAACTGACGGGAAGCTGAGTCCTGTGTCATCCTGCGTGATGCGTTAGCATCAGCGCAGGATCTCATGATATCCTGCGCTCGCTCTTTGAGCGCCGCAGGATGACAAAAACTAAAAAAGCCACCCCTTCACAATGTTGAAACGGGTGGCTTTTTTGTGATCTCCTGATTGACTTGTACTGCTATTTGTACTATTATTGGTACTTAACGCGTTGTTTTGTTTTTCCCCAACGCAAGTTGTCACCCCGTCTTCATGACGGGGTCTGGTAAGGTTTTCTCACAAAGGATCCAGACCCCGTGACAAGCACGGGGTGACAAGCAACGGAGTCGAGAATGATAAATATGTAAGGGAGCATCTCATGGTCAATAAACTCGAAGGCGATGTGTTTAATTACACCGAAGTTCGCAGCAATTTCAAAGCGATAATGGATAAGGTGTGGGATGATTCATGCCCCGTGATCATCACCCGCAAAGGTGGCCGCCCCGTGGTGATGATGAGTAAGGAAGAATATGACAGCATCAAGGAAACCGAATATCTGCTAGCCAGCCCTGCCAACGCCAAGGCGCTACGCGAGGCGCTGGCGGAGATTGAAGCAGGCAATACCATCCCCGTGATTTGGGATGATAAAGCAGGGAGATTTATCCGTGCAAATTGAGTTCGAACCTAAAGCCTTGATGGAATATGAATGGTTGGCGCGTCATCATCCGAAGTTATTTATCAAACTTAACCAGCTGATTGCCAATATGCGAGAAACGCCACTGACTGGTTTGGGCAAACCTGAACAGCTTAAGCATGAACTAAGCGGATATTGGTCGCGTCGCATATCGGACGAGCATCGGATTGTTTATCGTATCAAAGGAAATTGTATTTTGATTGCTCAATGCCGCTACCATTACAAGCCCTAAACCCGTTTGACCTTCTCACCTTTTTTGCGTTGCGATTCCGATTTAAGCTGGCCGCACGCCGCTAAAATATCCTGCCCGCGTGTTTTACGGATCGGGGTGGAGAGATGATATTCCTGCAAGATACGCTTGAACGAATGGATACGATTATTAGATGAGCTAAGATAGGGCGAATTGGGCCACGGGTTAAACGGAATCAGGTTCATTTTCACCGGAATGCCGATGAGCAGTTTGGCGAGTTGATGCGCGTCTTCGTCGGCATCATTCACCCCGCCTAGCATTACATATTCAATCATGATGCGCCGCGATGGGTGCTGCGCGTGATGATAACGCATGGCATCTAGCAGCTCGGGCAGTTGATATTTACGGTTGATGGGGACAATCTCGTTGCGTAAATCATCGCGCACGGCGTGCAGTGACACCGCCAGATTCACGCCCAATTCATCGGACATCTGCTTCATGCGCGGCACCACACCCGAGGTGGAGATGGTGATATGGCGGCGCGACAGCGATAGGCCTTCGGGGTCCATCATAATCTCGCACGCTTTTTTCACATGATCATAATTAAATAGCGGTTCGCCCATGCCCATGAACACGATGTTAGTTATCAGTTGCCAGTTGCCAGTTGGCAGTATTTTTTCCTGATGACTGGGGACTGACGACTGACGACTTTCTTCCAACAATGCCCGCGCCGCCAGCACTTGCCCGGCAATCTCGGCAGCGGTTAAGTTGCGCACCAGCGCCTGTGTGCCCGTGTAGCAAAAGGTGCATGCCAGCGTGCACCCGACTTGGCTGCTGATACACAAGGTGCCGCGCTTGTCGGTTGGGATAAAAACGGTCTCGATTTCGTTGCCGTCCGATAGTTTAAACAGCCATTTGCGCGTGCCATCGGTGGAGGTTAAATCTTGTGCCACGGCCAAGCGCTCAATCGCACAATGGGCGGCAAGCTTCTCGCGCGCGGGTTTGGCAAGGGTGGTCATTTCATCGAACGTGGTAACGCCGCGATGATAGAGCCAGTGCCACACCTGTTTGGTGCGAAATTTCTCCATGCCCAAGGATGCCAGCAACGCACCCAACTCCTCACGGCATAAGCCAATCAGATTCACCCGCGCCCCAATGCGGCCATCGGGTTCGGCACTCAGCGCGGTTTTTTCGAGCGTGGTTGTAAAAGACACTTAGGACGATGCCGAATGGCGGCGCGCGCGGCCTTGCGCTAAGATGGTTTCAGCGCAAGCAATGACGGTATCACCCTCATCGAGCTGGCGGGCGCTGATCGCTAAATAATCCCACAGCAAGTTGCGCTCTTGCGCGGCATTACGTTGTTGATCTTCGCGGATTAAATGCCGCACATATTCGCTGGCGCTATAATGGCCTTGCGCCGCTTTGGCTTCCACATAATCGCGCAGCGCATCGGGCATGGAAATGTTGATGGTTGTCATGAAATTGATTTTAATCTCGGCAGCAAAATTTGTCAATCTTTGGCGGATATTGAATTCATTGATTCTCTAATTGATTAAGCAGTTGCAGTGCCTTTTCAGGGTTACCACGCGCCGCACGCGCCATAAAGCGCGAATGGGCATCGAATTCGGTGAGCGCCACGGTTGAAAATTCCTCAAATAATTTATTCAGGCTGATATTTCGGCTTTCAGCCAGTGATTTCAGCCGTTCGTGGGTATCATCGGGAAGCCTAATGGTGAGCGTTGCCATGAGCCTGTTTCCTTTCATTTAAAAATGTTGCAGCGGTTTGAATCCGCAGCGATGGAAATAATAATTCTCCTTGCGCAAAATCTTTCTGATTATGGGTAATAATGGTTTCCGCATTACCAGCCAGTGCCAATTCAATCAGGTGATTATCGGCTTCATCTTTCAAATTAGGCCGCCACAGATAATGCACCTTCACCCATTGGCACACACGCATAAACGCATCTAAAATGGCTTCTCTGTCGTGTGCCGATAAGGGGCTATCCTTAAATAGATGCGCCCTGCTCATCACCGCCTCATATTCGGCATAGAGTGCTGCCCCCATAATCGGTTGGATGCGGCGTGTGAGCGACAGCCGGATAATCTCGCGCGCGGCATTACCCGAACGCAATAATGCCGAAATCCAGATGTTCGTGTCAATTACCACTCGCATGGATTTATGATAGCATATATGCAGTCATAGTCAAGGGCGCCTACTCACACAACCCCTTCATATGCCGGTGCGCTTGGGTGAAGCCGCGCAGCGAGTAGGTGTCAACGGACTTGGTGCCCTTCCATGAGGTGCCAAGCACTTGCATCTCGTTGTTGCGCACCATGGCTTTGACAATGTTTTTATCGGCGGCCTCGTCATAGGCCCATGCCAGCTCGCCTTTGATAAATAGCGAGAAGCGGGTTTGGCCAAACACAATGGCGGCATCTTCGCGCTCTTTATACGGATAGCCCGACGACACGCTGACTTCTTCGAGGTTGCGGTGTTTGTGGGTGACAATCACATAAGGGTCGCCGCGCTTGCTGAAAGAACCTTCTTGTTTGGTGGGCACGCTTGCGATGTAACACACATTATTGCCATCTTGCGCGACCGTGAACACGCGCCATGATTCATAGGACGCAACAAGCTGTTGGGCTAAAGCAGGGGATGTCATCAGCAGCAATATTGCAAGAAAAAGACTTGTGAACACAACCCCACAACGTCCCCATTTGTCATTCCGGCGCAGGCCGGAATCTGGTTTTTTAGGTGACATGGATCCCTGCCTACGCAGGGATGACAACTGTGTAAACGGATAATGTAACAGTTTCAGTAAGCACAAAAATATTCTCATAACGTGTCTATACCCTCAATGTGTGCAAATTTCAAACCCGACATTCAACTTATGAAGAGGTGGTTAGGCGATAACCTTGCGGGGTGGTGAGAATGCCCTGGCCAGCGTCTAGCGCGGGTTGGAGTTTGTTGCGCAAGCGGTAGATATGAGTCTCCAACGTGTGCGAATCGATCTGTTCGCTATAACCCCAAATATGTTTGAGCAACGCCTCACGCGAGACGCCACCTTGCGCGTGCGGTGCCAGCAAGGCCGCGAGCAATTCGGATTCTTTGTCGGTCAGCGCAATGCTGCGATCGGTTGAAACCAGCTCGCGCCGTTGCATGTTCAGCGACCAGTCTGCGTTGAGGCTCAGCAGATGAGGGGCAGGGGCTGCGTGCAGCCAGCGCATGATGATGTGCAGCAATTGCGCAAATCGTAGCGGTAATGCGAGAACCATGAAAGACCCGCGCTCGTGCGGTGGAACTACCTCATGACTCAGCATCACGCCAGCCAAGCCTTCGGGTAGCATCAGCGTGTCAGTGTTGCTGCGATGGATGATGGCAAACACATCGGCAAATGCCGCGCCACGCGCGATGGGCGCGGTGATGATTTGGGTGGTGATATCAGGCAATGCATCGGTCAGCAGGCGTTGCCAGTGGGTTGCATCTTCGGGCAAAAATCCGATGAGCCACAGCTGCATGGTTTAGCGCTTATCAGCAGGTGCAACCGATAATGACGAGGTGGCGGAATAGGTCAGCACTCGGTCTTCCAGTGCCAGCGGTGCCGACAGGGTGTTGTGGCGAGCCGACTGCAGCGACATGCGTTGCGAAGCAAATTGATGCTGGCCCGAGAGCAGCACAAACAACATGGCATTAACCGCTAAGGTCAGCACCGCCAGCCGCAGCACAAAGCGGGCATCGTAGCGCGGCTTGGAATGGATGATGGCAGGCAGCTGCGGTGCCTCATTCGCAGGGCGTGGCTGCCCGGAAAGCGGCACCGATGGGGGTATGGCTTGCGGTGGCATCAATGCCGAGGCAATCGGCGCAGATTGAACCGCAGACGATGTATGGCCATGCTTTAAAAACGCAGGCAAATCGTCGTCTACATAGACGCGCCGCTGCAGCGTTCGACGATAGGTGCTCAATGCCAGCTCCACAAAATAATTTTCCACTTCTACCATTCCATACAAAGCCACCCAAAATCAATCAATTATTAATCTTTATGTGCAATTCTGATGATGTTTTGTAGTGGATATGTTGCCCGAAAAAGCTATACGTTATACTTGCATAGGAGTGAACCTTGGAATTGTTGAATCAAGCGATGGATGGCATGATGGACGAATCGGCATTTGATTATGCCAAGCGTGCCTTGCCGTTGATGGCCCGCCACGGTGTGAAGCCCAACCCCAAAAATTATGCGGTATGGTATGTGTATGTGGCGGGTGGTAATGCGCAGCTAAGCCACGAGATAGATACCATCCTCGCTGAGCGCATTGTGTTTTCAACGGATATTAACGAGTATTTATACACGAAATTCATCGCAGGATCTGACAATCAAATTGTGAGCCAAACCACCGCAGGTGCGCATCGGTTGCTGGCCGAAATTTTAACCGCCATCAATAGTTTCAGCGGCGAAACCGAAAGTTATCAACAAAATTTGGCCGAGCATATATCGCACATTCCCGAGATGGCCGATAATGCGGAGCTTCGAGAAATGGCTGCCAAAATTGTCATCAGCGTGGCCAACATGCGAGACAGTGGTGACAATTTGAGCGAGCATTTGCGCGAATCACGCCGTGAAATTAATCAACTGCGCGAGAATCTGGCGAAAGTGACAGTGGAATCGGAGCATGATTTTTTAACGGGCGTCTATAACCGCAAAGCGTTGGATGCTCGGTTGGAAGAGGCACTTAAAGTCGCGCAGGAAGAACAAAGCGCCTTGTGTGTGCTGATGATTGATATCGATCATTTCAAAGTCTTTAACGATACCCATGGCCATTTGATCGGCGATGAAGTGCTCAAAATTGTAGCCAAATCCTTGACCGATAATGTCAAAGGCCAAGATGTGGTGGCACGCTATGGCGGTGAAGAATTTGCGGTGCTGTTGCCCGGCACGCCGCTGGGTGGCGGTATGATTGTGGCCGAAGCGATTCGCAAAACCATCGCCATGCGCGAACTCAAGCGCCGCGATTCCGATGTCACCTATGGCCAGATCACCGTATCCATCGGGGTGGCGTTGTATCGCGCGGGCGAGGACACCATCCCCACCTTCCTCAAACGTGCCGACGATGCGCTTTATCGCAGCAAAAAAAGTGGCCGAAATTGCGTGACACAAGAAACCGTGAACGCCTAGATGGTATTCCTCCCTCTTCTAGGCACTGTTAGCTAATTCTACTATGACTTGCTGCAAATTGCGGCTTTTCAATCTTCCGTTGCTCACGTACTGAAATGTACGCTGCGCTACGGGTCTTGAAAATCCACCATTTTCGCTTTGTCCTAGCGAATTAGCTAACAGTGCCTAGGGGGAGGTTAGGTGGGGGTTTGCCACAAGGAAAACCCTTCGTGATGGGCCACCCTCACCCTGCCCTCTCACAGAGGGAGAGGGTTCTTACACGCCTAGATGCGGCGCGCATCATTCGGGCATTGACAATTCCCCCGACGCCTCCTAAAACCCAAGCTCATTTTGTTGGATAGTATCGTCATATTCGCTAGGGCGCAGCGAAAATGACTGTTTTTCAAAA
>JAKFUW010000230.1 GCA_021732545.1 Alphaproteobacteria bacterium
GTCATCAGGCGATATCAATTCATGCAGGCGCGACATCACAACCCCCGAACGCACAAACTCTGGCTCATCGGAATCAAAACGATAGATGGTCACGGTCGGGGTTGCTTTGGCCATAAATCCTACTTTTTTATCCCATTTAGTTTATCATCTGCCTTAAATGATGGCGTGACAGTTGCATGATTGTTATGTGACGATTACGTTAAGATTAGAGAAAAATCCGCCCAAAGATTAATCATATCTTCATATTTCTTTGCTCCAGCTTTGCTACGTTAGAAGGGCTGGAAAAGGGATAAAGATGGGTAATAAGACGAGGCCATATTTTACTAAATATGAAGTATCAACACTGCTTGATCGCGCGCCGGAAGCGTTGACTCAACGCATTGCATGCGGAGAATTATCTGAGAAGGATGCGATTAATAAAACCAGAGAATTTATTACGCTGCTCGAACACGGACGCAGTAAAGGTTCACCGGTGTGGGGCAAAATACAAAAACTGCTGATGCCACCGATAAGCTTTAACCCCAACGCGGTGGTTCAAGAGTGGCCAAAAAGTTCCAGTCTGGCTGGCAACTCGTTGATGGGCAAAATGCTTGACGCATCATGCCCTGAACATCTGATCACGATGATGTGCGAAGCAGGATTTGATTTTCGTCACTTCCCCGATGCTCCGTTCATTCTGTCAGCACTTAAGTACCAATCTCTCAAAGCACTTGATGTGCTCGCACAATATGGAGCCAACCTGCATGTAGCCTGTCCCAAAAATGGAAATGGTTTTTATTATGTGATCAACAATAATCTCCCCATCAAAGAGAAAACAGCGCAAATCGATTGGTTACTAGCGCATGACGTGGATGGATTCAATGCCATGCGAATAAATTTTTATGCGCCTGACCGAAAACAAAGTGTATTCGAATATGCGATTCATAAAACATCTCGACATCACAATTTAATTGTTGGGATGCTGGCACGCGGCATGGGAAAAATAGATCACAGAGATGTCACATCGGATAAAGGTATATGGTTTGCAGCATTAGATGGCCGATGGTTACAGTCAGCCAGAGACAATGGTACGGTGAAAAACTATTACAAAGAAAACTCTGCGCGATGCGATTCGTATCTTAATGCAGAAAAACCGATTGAGTCGATTACCTCACAAGAGATCACGCGGTTCTTTAGTATTAACCGTCTCGATGAATTGCAGCCGGCTTTGCAAACATTGGACGACGAAAAATTGCTGACTCTTTATGATGCTCAGCCCGCATCTGTGAAAGCAGAAATGACATATTGTCCGCGCCCCCTTTCTGCCCATATTGGGCGAACCATTCAAGGCCCGGCGCAAAACTGGGGAATTATACAACCTCTGAGCAGAACAAGAGAGGGCGGTTGATCATAATGTCAAAGCGTAAGGATGAACTTCAAGAAAGCTATAAGATTGTTCTAAGCGACGCCATGCGCGAGCGGCTTGACAACTCGCAAAGCACTACCGGCACTCAGGCATTGGATAAAGAAAAAGTAGCGCGTTTCACTAAAGATTTTTTGATCGAGCTACTTACGCATTCACAGTTAAATCCTCTGCCAACATCAACAGAAGAAACAGTGATTCGCCGTATCAAAGTTGGCAGTATCGATGCGGCAGCAAAAATTATTCATCTCAATGATAAGGACAGGGTATCCTCGCTATTGCACCACGCAATCAAAGCCAAATCGGCAAACATTATCTCTAATGAACTGTTTGACGAAGTCTTTGAACAATGCAAGGATCCTCAGGCCGCTGCTGTGGGAACCAAACACCCACTCATAGATGATATGAATGGTACCGCACTGATATGGGTGGCATTGAATGACGCTCTGTCGGGGCATGAACCTTATCCATTTTGGCAATTATTAAAAAACCCAATGATTGGTGTGGAGCAGCTATGGAACAGAGACACGACGCATCAGCAAACGGTTCTAAATTACCTGTGCAATGATTTTGGGTTGAGGGGAAATAAGTATGATGGTTATATCAAGCAACTCATCGTGGAGCGCGATGCTGTTTTGGAGCCTCGGTTCAGTTGGGAACCCAAACAATATTCTCCCAGCATGGATATCGCCACCTTCCTGGAGCCCTATTATACCAAATGGAGAGGCGAGTGCGATGCGTTACTGGCATCAGGCGCGCACCCTCGCACCTTTAGTCAATCCGATGTCCGGCATTTCTTTTCTCTGAATCGAATCTCCGAACTCTTGCTCGGCGGCCATGACGCCAGTCTGCCTGAACTGGAAAAGACTTTAGATCATATCCGATCACAATTGCCTACATGGGCACGCGAACAAGTGGAAATCGATGCACGCGAGGCCACAGCGATATTGATGCGCGAGACGCCCGATGCCACCATCCACCCCGCGGCACACTGGGGAACGCTCGCCACCAAAAAATCACAGGGGGCGATATGAGTCGCAGGAGTGATCCTACAAAACCGATGCTACATTTTAGCGTTACCCTAAGCGATGCGTGCAAGCAGCGCGTGGGAGTCCGTCCCGAAAAGCTCAAAGAGATTCGCCATAATACGCAACGTCTGGTAAGCCATCTCAATTACGGCACTCCTTCTTTATCCGATGGCAATAACATGGATACCCTCAACAGTTGGTTGAAAAAAGGTGAGTTGGATCTGGATGCCAAAGTAGCAATCTACGAGTCAAGCCTCGATATCATGATTCATCCAGTAAGCTGGGAATTACCATTTATGTTTGCGATCATGATAGAGGAAGAATCCTATCTTAATGCCGAGATTATGACGCAGCTGCTCAATCATATGCCTGATATTCACCAAACCAAAAACCCTAATGATTCCAAACGAATTTCGCTTTATTGGAAAGTGGTGCGTAGCCCTTATTTAAGTTGTTTGTTTAATGTTGCGAAAGTGGATTTTGAAACAGCCGTTGATCCTGATTCTCCCTATCAATCGACATTCTTGAATCATGTACTCATTAGCGGCTACGAGTATCAGACTAATCTGGATACTGCTTATTTTGCTAAATCAAATATGAAAACCATTGATCTTGCCAAAACATTACTCGATCGCGGCTGCGTGGTTCATCCGGAGAATATGTTTCTGCTTTCTAGTAAAGCGAAGCCCTATTTGAATCATTACGCGAATGCGTGGCTCGGAGAATGGCAGGATTTTTGTGAAGGGCGTCTATCGCCCGAATCACTCACAACGTCTCATTTCAATCATTTCTTTAGCTTGGGAAAACTACCCGAGCTGTTGAGCAACGAATGCTGGCGCGGTAAGGAAACACTTGCTCTCGCCAAGTTTGAAAGCTTGCCCAAATGGGCTCAGCAAAGCTCAACTCAACCAGCGCCCGATGAGCAGACACCAAGCGTTGCGCGCGAGCTGGCGATGCTTGTGGGTCGAATGACACCCACCAGTGCGTGCAACAGCGTAACACAATGGGGAAAAACACAGCGGCCTTCGCGCCCTGAGAAGATGGTTTGAGAATGTCAAGCAAATACACTAAAGGCAAGAATACCATCGATGTTGATTTGAGTGGTATTGATATTGAGCTCAGTGCGAGTTCACTATCCGCCAATGTAAGTAAACAAGAGCGGCAAAAACTCATGCGGGATAACACACGCCATCTGGTTGGGTTACTCGTGCGCCATGATCATCTCTCTCCGGCACGGATGAGGGACTTGGCAGAGCTACTTTTGCAGCCCAATCTGATCGATTGGCAGGCAACTGTCACCTATCGAAAGGGAGAATTTAAGAAGTCTGCCACCAAGACAGATTCGCTTTTACATATTTTGCTAGGCCACAACGCCTGTGGCGCTGGCGACGGAATTGGCGAAAAAATCCTGCGCCATATTCCCAATGTCAACCAACTAAGTGCGGACAACAAGCATCCCATTTGGGCCATTCAGCATAACTCAAGCAATGGCCTGATGTGGTTAAGAACACTGGTGCAAGACCCGCGCGTGAATTTGGAAGCGGTCAGAAAACCAATCGAAGGTGAATATCCGGATTTACTCTCAGAATTGTGTCAGGTGCACATTGCACGAAGCGCAGACCCCTTATGGCAAAAACAAAAAAAATCTACGTATTCGACTTGGGGGTATGTAGGCATCGCCCGAGATATTATGCAGATAATGATTGATCGTGACTGCGTGATAGACCCTGAGTTAATGCAATATACCACTTTAAAAGCGCATCTGAGCAATACGTTTACAATATGGAACAGCGAGAGCGATGGCTTGATTCAGGACTCATCAACACCCATCCACCACATGACCTCGCCACAGATTCGCCATATTTATAGCCTTGGCAGATTGCCGGAGCTGATTGCTCATCGCCCTGATGCAACTTACGCGGACATGGCTCATTGCCTGCAGGTGATTCCTGATGTTTTTCATGATAAGATCACTCAGCAATTTGCGCGTGAGGCAGCGGCGATGACTGCGAGAAGCATCATTCAATCACCGGCACAACATTGGGGCACGGCACTAGCACCCGAGAAAGAAGGGCGTAGCGCATGAGCCATTTCATAGAAAAATACCCAGCCTTCAAAGAAGAGTGGCATGATCTATCAAGCCCGTTTTATCATGCGCCAGAAGGGCTGCTTTAATCGATGGCGAATGGCATTATTGCCGCTGATGAGGTGCGGCGAGAAACACTATGTCATGTTCGTCTTTTTGAATCGCGCGATTCTTTTGATTATTTAGATGCGCATCACCTTTTTACAATGGTTCAGCCACACTTAAAAATTAACCCCAATGCCCGGATAAAGGCGAAATTTTTGTTGGATAAAACCAAAGACGTACCGCTGGCCATTTGTATATTGCGGCAGGCTGCAAACCAATGGCATGGCATCAAAAATTTTGGCGCGTTATTTGAATATGTTCTTGCGTTAGATTCAGAATTACCTGCCGCCATATCGGATGTTCCTAATATGATGGGGCTTGTCGTTGCTGAGGGCACACTGGCAATGATGCGCAGCCTGAAGAGCTGGGCAGATATACATCACATCCCACTAAATGTCAGCCTTTCGCACCCGCCTCACCGCTACCAAAACAGCCTGTTTAATGCAGCGCGTACGAAGGATGTGGAATGCGCAGATAAAATCCGTCAGCTTACCGAATGGGGTGTTGATCCTTATGTGAACATAGATAACAGATATGGTAAAGAAAGCCTGATACGCAAGCTGAGAGAAATTCGTAATTTTGATTCTGGCAGTGACGAAGGGGCAGCGGTGTGCGCATTACTATCGCTTGGAGCTGCCAAGCTACGCTACACAGGATGGGTGACGCACTCAAAGCATCCTCCCAAAAATGTAATCTTGGCAGATATTGCGAATAAGCAGGTTTGTAGCTTGCTGCCCCCGTCAGACTTTAAGCCATCCCCTGAAGGAAAAATAGTTTGGGAGAAATATGTCTATGACTATGCCGCTGAGATAGAAACCCGCCTGTGGCGACCCATCACCAACCTAGCCGAAGGCAAAAACGAGAGCACACCATTTGATATGGATTCCCTCACCCGTCAGGATATGATTGAAATCTATAGCCTCAACCGCCTGCTACCATTCAACCAGATGCCAATCTGGGATGGGCATGAAGCAAAATTACTAGAACTTTGTGAGAGCTTGCCGCCGCATATTCAGAAAGAAATGGCTCCGGCTCCACGCTATATAACCGCGCACATCGCCCGCACGCAAATCCAAGGCCCCGCTCAAAACTGGGGTGTGATAGCCGTGCCGACGACAGAGCGAGGCACACCATGAGCTATGAGATTCACGTGAAGGCATCCGCCGCAAGCCAGTTTGATTACCAGACCATAACGCTCCCTCGTGGACTCATGGGCTATGCCCCAAAATCTTTAATCGATCGCATTAAAAAAGGCGAGATTTCGGAGCAAGAAGTAAAAGACAACACCGAAAAACTAGTCACCATGATATTCAGCAAAAATACTATATCGCCTAAGCGAGGATTCACTCACAAAGAGTTAAAACTCTTGTCTGATCTGCTGCGTCCGCCAATCAAAATCAACCCCTGTGTTTATGCTGATAGCTGGCGAAGATCAAGTCTGGCAGGGCATACATTGCTAGGTGCTTTATTGTCCGAAGAAAACTTCCCACCCTGGATGATTAAAAAACTCATCGAGGGAGGAGTAGATTGTTCGAAATTTCCGAATGAACCGTTTATCCTTGCTGCAGCAAGGTTTCAACCAGTGGAAGCGTTTGATCTGCTTAAAGAAGCAGGCGCAAATATCCAAATTAAAGATGAAGACCGTTATAATGCTATCTATCATCTATTCGATGACACCTTATGGAAAAGGAAAGAAAACTTCGAAAAGCTTGATTGGTTACTGGATCATGGCGTGGATGGCTATGGCGTCTGTGATAAAAATCTAACAGTCAACTATAGTGAACTTCTCTCTCCTTTTAAACACCATCACGAAAAGAAGTTTGGTCACCCCGCAGTAACCATTGGCATGCTGGAACGCGGAATGGGTCGCATAGAAAAAATTCCTATGGACGCAATAGACGTTGCACGATTGAGCTTGAAGGGTGACGATGCCTTTAATGTTTATTATTTATATGGGGAAAGAAGTTTTGTTGTCGAAAACCACCGCAAAGATGATTTACTCAAATATTGTGCCGAAGCAGAAACCATGGTGGATGCATTCGTTTCTGGCAGCCGCATGCCAGAAGAATTAACCGCCAAAGAGATGTTGATTGCCTATTCCACCTGCCAGCACGGCCTATTTAGCAAAGACTTCTGGCAAGGGCACGAGTCGCATTTAATGGAGCTCTATTCCCAACTGCCTAAACCTATCCAAGCAGAGTTTATCAAAGGTGGGGTTGGCGCGTTAATGACCACTCACATCGCCCGCACGCAAATCCACGGCCCCGCGCAAAGCTGGGGCGTGATCGCCGCAGCCACGACCGAGCGAGGAAAAGGAGGGACTTCGTGAGCGATAAGCAAGATGAAGTTCGCGTGGAATTGAGTGCCGCTGCCATGGCTCGTGCGGGCGGTGATGCAGCGCAGCAGGAAAAGATACGTGAGGATACCAAACACTTCTGGCTGCAGATCCGATCCGGCATGTTGTACGACCAATATAAAGCCCTGACGATGCTAAGAAAAGGTGAGGTAGATCTGGAGGCTCGCCTCTATGATGAGGCTTCCATATCCCTTGAGTTTCAAGGGGCAACGCTTTCCACACATGCACTGTCTCGTGGCACTTCAAATGCAGAATTTACCAGACGGTTGCTTGATCAAGCACCCCAATGGAGCATGATTGATACGCGCCCTACAACTAAAGTTTCGGCCAGTCATTTTGTGCCGCTGCAATGGGCACGTGGTATGGGCAAAGAACAGGCAAGGTCACTTGTAAAGGCAATCTTAAAAGACGAACGTCTCCAAGTAGAAGAAGCGCACTCAGAAACACTCACGCCGGCAGACAATCCGACGTTGATCAATCAAGCCATTGCCAAGGTTCACGAAAGACATCTCAGCAAAGGAAAATTATCCGCGCTGGATCATTTTTTCGTAGATAAACTGTTGGAACTCGGAGCGGTGGTTAGCCCGCGCTGGATGAGTGATTTTTCTGGCCCCCGTAGATTCCAGAGTATAGCGCGGAACGACGTTCTGCCCTCCCTGACAAAAGCAATGGATGGGTGGTTGGCGGAATGGCAGGTATGGGAAAAAGGAGGGATCACCCCCGACACGCTCAGTAATGCCAATATCCGTCATTTTTTCAGTGTGGGTAAAGCGCAGGAGTTTTTTGGCGATCCACGCATGACGGATGCTCCTGAGCGATGGCTTGACGCCTATGCTGCATTGCCCGATTGGGTGCAGGCACAGGCGAGCTTGCATAGAGAAGCCTCTGTTATGCTTGGTAAATCTTGTATTTCTGGTCCCGCGCAGCATTGAGGCAAAGGCATCTCCAGCCATGCAA
>JAKFUW010000191.1 GCA_021732545.1 Alphaproteobacteria bacterium
TCACTGACTAAAGAATTATTAAACGCTCAGATTGATAATATCGATTATCGCAAAATTGATTATGTGGGGCCTACGGTTGGCAATGAAATGATTGAGTCGGGATTTGTGTCGCTAGGGCTGGCGATGGCGGCGATGCTGCTTTATATCTGGTTTCGGTTTGAGTGGCAATTTGGCGTGGGCGGTATTTTGGCGCTGACCCATGATGCGATTGTGATGGTAGGCTTTTTTGCGATCACAGGCTTTGAGTTTGGCTTAACGTCGGTGGCGGCGATACTCACCATCATCGGTTATTCGATCAATGATTCGGTGGTGATTTATGACCGTATCCGCGAGAATTTGCGCAAATATAAAAAGATGCATATCGATGACATCATCGACAAAAGCGTGAATGAGACGCTGGCGCGCACGGTTGTCACGGGACTCAGTACCATTTTAGCGGCAACGATGCTGGCGATTTATGGCGGCGAGGTGATTCGCGGTTTCAGTGTGTCGCTGGCGTTTGGGGTGCTGATCGGCACCTATTCGTCGGTGTATATTTCGGCACCAGTGCTTAAATATTTCAAGCTTCGCGCGGAAACCACCGCTGACGCAGTGGCGTAAATAGCTGATGCGCGTGATTCGCGATGTAGCGGATGTGCGCCCGCATGAGCAAAATGCGGTGCTGGGCATCGGTAATTTTGATGGGGTGCATCGCGGCCATCAGCTGATTATTCATGAGGTGGTGCGGCTTGCAAAAGAGCATCGCACCAAGGCCGCTATCCTCACCTTTGAGCCGCCACCCAGCCAACTTTTTAAGCCTGAAATTGGCTCTCAACGCATCATGAGCGTGCGCCAAAAAATGGAAATGTTCGCACAAATGGGAATTGATCTGATGATTGCCCAGCGTTTTAATCGAGCTTTCTCAGACCTTACCGCGCACGAATTTATGGAGTCTTATTTGGTTCAAGGGTTAAGAGCTAAAGCGGTAATCACCGGCAGTGAATTTTGCTTTGGTACCAAACGCGGCGGCGATGCGGCCATGCTCAAAGCGTGCAGCGCATTTGACTATTATCCCATTGCGCCCTTGGTTTATGATGCAACATCGAAAGTGTCCTCCAGCCAGATTCGCGAAGCGATCAAAGCAGGTGATATGGAGAAAATTGTGCCATTACTCGGGCGGCCTTATCGCTGGAGCGCGCGGGTGACACATGGCGATAAACGCGGGCGCACGATTGGTTTTCCCACGGCGAATTTGGTTTCGCCGCGCATCTTGCTGCCACGCTTTGGGGTCTATGCGGTGCGTGCGCGGGCGCAAGGCGCTGATGAATGGATGGGTGCGGTTGCCAATGTGGGCGTGCGCCCGACTTTTGGCGTGAATGCGCCGTTGATGGAAGTGCATCTATTGAACCGCGAGATGGATGTATATGGCAAAAGGTTGGAAGTTGAATTGATAAAATATCTGCGCGATGAACAACGCTTCGATGGCATCGACGCTTTGAAGGTGCAATTAAAACGCGATTGCCAGCTCGCACAAGAGGTCTTGAACCTATGCGCTTAAAATATTATGGACTCATCGTGGCAGCGGTGGTGATCGTGCTCGATCAACTGAGCAAATGGGTGATGCTCGATGTGGTGAGTATCGCCACGCGCCCACCGATTGAGGTAACGCCGTTTTTTAACTTTGTCATGGTGTGGAATTATGGCGTGAGCTTTGGCATGTTGTCGCATCCTGAGCGCTGGATGGTGTATGTGTTGATAGCGGTGGCGCTGGCTATTGTTGCGTTCATGGTGCGCTGGTTATGGCGAGCTGAGCGGTTGCTGGTGGCACTGGCTTTGGGTAGCGTGATTGGCGGGGCGCTTGGCAATGTGATCGACCGCGTGCGCTTTGGCGCAGTGGCCGACTTTTTGGATTTTCATATGATGGGCTATCATTGGCCCGCTTTTAACGTGGCCGACGCTGCGATTTTTATCGGTGTGGCGCTGTTGATCTTCGATAGTATCAAGCCGATAAAGCGCGATTAACAGCCTTAGGCTATAGGCTTGAGTTTTCAACGAGACGCACTATGTTAAGCAATATGAAATTATATCCTTATCTTTTTATGGCGAGCCTATCGTTGGTTGGCGCATGCGATAGCAGCGATGTGCGCAGTGTGGTGGGACTCGATCGCTCGGCACCTGATGAGTTTCGGGTGGTGTCGCGCCCACCTTTAAGCGTGCCGCCGGATTTTGATTTGCGCCCACCGTCTCCTGGTGAAGAATCACGCGCCGCACCGAGCACTGAGTCGCAAGCCAAAAAGCTAGTGTTTGGTGAGGGTAGCGAAAGTGCTGCGCCTGCAACTATTTTAGAAGAACCTTTTTCGGATACCGCCGTCGCGCCCGTGGTGAGTTCCGAGCTTTCCAGTTCCGCTGAATCGAGCTTTTTGAAACGGCTCGGCACCGATAAAGCCAATCCTGAAATTCGGTCAGTGATTCACAACGAAAATAAAATAGAACCCGTAACGCAAGAGGATGCCTCGCCGATTGAAAAGATATTGGGTATTGAAAGCGGTGAACCTGTGGTGGATGCCAAGGCCGAATCGGGTCGGATTAAAGGTAACAAAGAAAAAGGCAAGCCCGTGAATGCTGGCAAGGTGAAGGTAATCGACCCTAAAAAACAAAGCGTCATCGATAAGCTGTTGAACTGATGAGTGCTTTTCGCAAGATTCCAAAATGGCTGATAGCTGCGGTGGCAGTGGTGGTGCTGGGCGGTGGCCTGTTTTGGGCAAACCAGCAAGGCGCGCTCGATAGGATCAAGCCTAAATCCGCGCCCGATATTGAACAATTTACACTGGGCAATGGCATGCAGGTGGTGGTGATTCCTAACACCCGCGTGCCGGCGGTCAGCCATATGATCTGGATTAAAGCGGGTGCCGCCGATGATCCACAAGGCAAATCGGGACTTGCACATTATCTTGAACATTTAATGTTTAAAGGCACCAAAAACGTGCCAGATGGCGAATATAGCAAGCGCATCGAGGCGTTGGGCGGGCAGTATAACGCGTTCACTTCTGCCGATTTTACGGGCTATTATGTCAACATCGCACGCGAACATCTGCCAATGGTTATGGAGCTGGAAGCCGACCGCATGCAAGGCCTGTTGCCACCTTTGCAAGTGTTTGAAAAAGAGCGCGATGTGATTGTTGAAGAGCGCAAAAGCCGCACCGACAGCCAGCCATCGGCGCTGCTTGCTGAACAAATGGGCAGCACCCTCTATCAACATCACCCGTATCGCATCCCGATTATTGGCTGGATGCACGAGATGAAAACGCTGAGCGCAGAAGATGCTAAAGCCTTTTATGATCGTTATTATCACGCCGCCAATATGATTCTGGTGGTGGCGGGCGACATCACCCGCAAAGAGCTTGAGCCGTTGGCCAATCGTTTTTATGGCGGCATGAAAAAGCGTGAAGTGGCTCCCCGCAACTGGACGCAAGAACCCCCCCATCGCGCTGCCAAGCGTGTGGTGATGGTGCATCCGCAAGTGCGTCAATTGCGTTGGCAACGAGCCTATCTGGCACCGAGCTTAGTGTCGGGTCAGACGCGGCGCGCACTGCCGCTAGAGGTGCTGGTGCAATGGCTGGGCGGTGGCCAAACCAGCCAGCTTTACCGCGAATTGGTGGTGGATAAAAAACTCGCCACATCCGCCAGCGCCAGCTATACGAGCCTGACTCGCGGGCCATCGGAACTGACGATTTATGTGACGCCTGCGCCCAATGTGAGTGTAAAAGAAATTGAAGCTGCGGTGGATGCGTTGCTGGCGCGCGTTACATCCACTCTTATGTCAAAAGCCGATTTAAAGCGCACGCAAACCTTGCTCAAAGCCGATGCGATTTATGCGCAAGATGGCCTGCAACAGGTGGCCTATTATATTGGCTATTTGCGTGCTTTAGATTTAGGGCTGGAGCATTATACAAACTGGACCAAGGATGTGGATGCCGTTACCGCGCAGCAAGTTCGCGCGGCAGCCCATGCGGTGTTTCGTTTGAAACAATCGGTGACAGGGATTTTAAAACCCAAAGCGGGTACGTCTATAGCCGCCACGGTAAATGATAGCGCACCCGTGGAGCAGCCTTATGTTCACTAACATGATAACATGGCTGGCGGTGATGATGGCGCTGTGGGCGATGCCTGTTCATGCAGCCGTTGCCATTGAGCAGGTTGAGGCGGGCGATCTGAAGGCGTGGTTAGCGCCGCATTCGCAGGTGCCGGTCATCTATGTGTCGCTCACCTTCAAAGATGCCGGTGCTGTGGCCGACCCCAAAGGCAAAGAAGGCCTGGCGTATATTGCGGCGCGTATGCTGATGCAGGGCACCACGCAGCTTGATGAAGCGGCATTTCACGCAGCGCTCGAATCGCACGCGATTGATCTTGATATCGATGCCTCGCAAGATGATTTAACCGTGGGGGTGCGCACGTTAAGCCAAGAATGGCAACCTGCTAGAGATTTAATGATGCAGGCATTACTAACTCCGCTTTTATCGCCAGAAAAATTTGATGCTCTGAAAGTGCGGATGCTCGCCAAACTTAAGCAACTCGAAGAATCGCCAGAATATTTAGCGAGTGTTCATTGGCAGGCGCTGGCCTATGGTGCGCACCCTTATGCCAACCCCACCTTGGGCACGCGTGAGAGTGTTGAGGCTATTTCGCTTGCTGATGTGCAGGCGTTTTTAAAAGCGCATCTGACGCGTGATAATTTAGTGATTAGTGTGTCGGGCGATGTGGGTGCATCGGATGTCAAAGAACTGCTCACCGATCATTTAATGCAATTGCCGCAAAGCGTAGGCGACAAGGCGAACATCGCCGATGCGGTGATTGCGCCAGAAGGCCGCTGGAGCGAGCAGGATGCAACACTTCCGCAATCGGTGGTGCTGTTTGGCCGCCAAGGTGTCGAACGCAATGACCCTGATTTTTATGCGGCCTATATGATGAATTATATGCTCGGCGGCGGCAGCCTTACCTCGCGCTTGGCGCAAGCGGTGCGGGTGAAGGAAGGGTTAACCTATGGTATCAGCACTGACTTAGATGTCGGGCAACATGGCGCGGCCTTTGCTGGCATGTTCGCCACCGCAAACGGACAGGTGGCTCAAGCACTAGAGATTGTGAACAAAGAACTTGAAAAAGCATCAATGGGTGATTTTACGCAAAGCCAACTCGATGCGGCGCTGGGCTACATCACCGGATCATTCCCGCTGCAAATTGCGAGCAATGCGTCGCTGGTGAATTATTTGAATGTGATGCAGCTGAATAATCTGGGCATTGATTATCTGGAAAAACGTAATGCGTATTTTAAAGCGGTGACGTTGGAGCAGGTGAATGAGGTTGCCAAAAAATTATTGAATCCTAAGCAAATGGTGGTGGTTAAAATTGGCCCCACATCCGCTGGTCAATGAGCGTGCGATGGCGCTGTATCAGCAATCATTTTTTGGTGCAGAACCAAACCATCATTCGCCTTTAAGCGAGTCTTTTCGAAGTGCGACTGCACCTGTTTGGCATGTGTCCGCCCGCACCGATGATCTGACATTCATCGAGCACACCGCGCAAGCCATCCGCGCAACCAGCACGGCATTGGTGGTGTGTGGCACGGGTGGCTCCAGCCTTGGTGGGCAGACATTGTGCGCGTTATCACACAATAATTTCCCCATTTATTTCATCGATAATATGGACCCCTGTTCACTCGATCATTTTATTGCCACGCATGATATGGCCACCCTTCATGCGTTGTTTATCAGCAAGTCCGGCACCACGGTCGAAACGCTCGCACAAAGCGCGATGCTGATCGATGCAATGGGGCAAGCAGGCGCAACTATCCGTTCGCAGTGCCACATCATCACCATGCCAGGAGCACGCCCTTTGCGCGATGTCGCCGCGCATTTTAACATTCCTGTGCTGGATCATGATCCTGATATTGGCGGGCGTTATAGCGTGCTGTCGGTGGTGGGGTTGCTTCCCGCAGCGGTGGCAGGCGTCGATATTCGAAAGCTACGAGCGGGCGCAAATGCCGTGATGCAACAGGTGCGAGAAGATGAACAGGCTGCACCGCTGCAAGGAGCGCGATGGGCGGTTGGCCTGATGAAAAAACATCCGATTAGTGTGTGGATGCCCTATGTTGACAGGCTGTCATTATTCGGGGCGTGGGTGCAGCAATGTTGGGCCGAAAGCATCGGCAAAAATGGCCATGGTTCCACTCCGATTCGTGCAGTCGGCGCGGTTGATCAGCACAGCCAGCTGCAGCTGTATCTCGATGGTCCACGCGATAAAAGCTTCAGCTTCATTACGCTGCCTTATGCATCAACGGGTAGGCCGATTGCAACCCATCAGCACCGCGCATTTGAAGCCTTTGCTGGCCGCACCAGTGGCGATGTGATGGCGGCGTTGCAATATGGCACGCTGGAGACGTTTCGGCGCCACAATCTGCCGACGCGCGAGCTGGCCTTGCAACAGCTTGATGCACAAACCCTTGGCGCATTGCTGATGCATGTGATGATTGAAACGGTGGCGGCGGCGACATTGCTTGGCATCAACCCGTTCGATCAACCTGCGGTGGAAGAAGGCAAGCTGCTTGCGCAAGATTATCTGCGTGCTAAAGGAGCGCGCGCATGACGATTCGTTTGCTACCTGCTAATTTGGTCAACCAGATTGCGGCGGGCGAGGTGATAGAGCGCCCTGCATCGGTGGTCAAAGAACTGGTCGAAAACGCGCTCGATGCTGGCGCCACCCAGATTGATATCTCGCTGCAACAAGCCGGCAAAACCCTGATTCAAGTGGCCGATAATGGGCGCGGCATGAACCCTGCCGATATGCAGTTAGCGGTGCAGCGCCATGCCACATCGAAGCTGCCCGATGATGATTTATGCAACATTGCGTCGTTCGGTTTTCGGGGTGAGGCGTTGCCCTCCATCGGGTCGGTCAGCCGCATGGCACTCACCAGCCGCACCGCCAGCAGCGATCATGGCTGGCGCTTGGAAGTGGACGCGGGGCAGGTGACCTCGCCACAGCCCGCCGCATGCAGAGTGGGCACCACGATCGAAGTGCGCGATGTGTTTTATGCCACGCCTGCGCGCTTGAAATTTTTGAAAAGTGACCGCAGTGAAAATGAAGCGGTCAAAGACATCCTCGAGCGTTTGGCGATGGCGAATCCTGCCTGCGGATTTTCGTTACAACTCGATGGTAAAATGACATGGCAAGTCAGCGCAGGCACCGCATCTGAAAGACTCGCACAAGCGATGGGGCGCGATTTTATGGCTAATGCGCTTGCGCTCGATGCCATGCGAGAAGACGTGCGGCTGCAAGGATTTGCGGCGATACCAACCTTTAATCGTGGCACCAGCAGCAAGCAATTTTTGTTTGTCAATGGCAGGCCCGTGCGCGACCGATTGTTGATGGGGGTGGTGCGCGTGGCCTATCAGGATTTTCTGGCGCGCGATCGCCACCCGGTGCTGGCGTTGTTTCTGGATGTGCCCGCAGCTTTGGTCGATGTCAATGTGCATCCCGCAAAGGCTGAAGTGCGATTTCGCGACGCGGGGATGATTCGCGGACTCATTTTGGGCGCGCTCAAACATGCGTTGGCCGATGCGGGTCACAAAGCATCCACCACCGTGGCGCAGCAGGCACTGGGCGCCTTTGCCGCCAACCAAGGCGGCTATCATTACGCGCCCAGCTTGCAGATGGCGCAAGCGAATTTGTGGATGCACGCACCGCAACAGGCCATGCAACCGGCGCCCTATAAATCAGGTGAGCAACCCCATGATGCGCAGGTGTTGGCGCTGGTGGATTATCCGCTGGGGGCAGCAAGTGCGCAGCTTCACACCACCTATATTGTGGCGCAAACCAAAGACGGCCTGGTGCTGGTTGATCAGCATGC
>JAKFUW010000035.1 GCA_021732545.1 Alphaproteobacteria bacterium
TGCAAGCGCACCATATCTAGCCCCTTGATCATTTCTTTCACGGGATGTTCAACTTGCAGCCGCGTATTCATTTCCAAAAAATAAAATTTCCCATCGGCATCGAGCATAAATTCAATGGTGCCAGCACCCACATAGCCGATTTTTTTGCATAGATTAAGAGCCGTTTGAGTTAGTTTTTTGCGCAGTGCTTCATCGACTGCCACGCTTGGTGATTCTTCGATGATTTTTTGATGGCGGCGCTGAATTGAGCATTCACGCTCAAACAAATGAAGGTGATTGCCATGGGTATCAGACATCACCTGCACCTCAATATGGCGCGGTTCAACCAGATATTTTTCGATGAACATGCGATCATCGCCAAAAGCATTCATCGCTTCAGATTTAGCTTGATGGAGTGCGGCGATAAAATCGCCCGCTTCATCCACGCGCCGCATGCCTTTGCCGCCGCCACCGGCACTGGCTTTGACCATGATTGGGAAACCAATTTTGATCGCTTCATCAAGCAGTGTTTTTTCATCTTGTGACTTACCATTATAGCCTGGAATCAGCGGCACACCGGCTGCTATTGCAATCTCGCGCGAGGCCATTTTATCGCCCATTTTTTCAATGACATCAGAGGGTGGGCCGATGAAAATGAGTCCTGCTGTTGCTACTGCTTTGGCGAATGCTGCATTTTCGGATAAAAATCCATAGCCCGGATGAATGGCATCGGCTTTAGCCGCGAGCGCGATATCAATAATTGTTTGCTGATTTAAATAGGTTTCGGCGAGTGTTCCACTGCCCAAACCATAGGATTCATCGGCGAGTGACGCGTGGGGGAGTGACGCATCGTGATCGCTGTAGATACTGATGGCTGTGATATTCATATCGCGGCACGTTGCAATCATCCGCACTGCAATTTCACCACGATTCGCAACTAATATGCGGCGAATTTTTGTGCTCATGAGGTGCACCAGTTTTGTTTGCGCTTATTCAAAAAAGCATCCAAACCTTCTTGCGCTTCGTTACCCACACGGATGGTTGCAATCAAATGTTCGGTGAAGGATTGATGTTCATGTACGGCACCAATTTTCGCAATCAGCGCTTTAGCATGTGCGATTGCCTGTGGCGCGGCTGATAAAAAATCAGCGACGATTGATTCGAGTTTAGCTGATGTATGTATGTGATGAATTAAGCCAATTTTCAATGCATGATGTGCATCGAATTTTCGCCCCGATAAAAACAAATCGCGCGCATGGGATTCTCCGATTTTTGCTAGCACATAAGGTGCAATGACAGCTGGGATTAATCCGAGTTTCACTTCCGTCAAACCAAACATCGCATCATCCGATGCAATTACCACATCGCTTACGGCAGCGAGCCCTGTGCCACCTCCAAATGCCACACCACGAACCATGCTCACCACTGGTTTGGGGCATTGGTTGATGGTAGAAAACATACGCGATAAAATATGAGCATGTGATAGATTTTCATCGACTGTTGCATCTTTCGATGCTTTCATTTCTTCTAAATCAGCACCAGCACAAAAGGATTTTCCTGAACCTTGCAGGATAATCACGCGAATGGAAGAATCATTGCCAAGTGCTGTAAATATTTCGGTAAGCTCAACCATCATCGCGCGGTTAAATGCGTTGTGAACATCAGCTCGATTAAGGATGATGGTGGTAACGCCACGATCATCGTTTTGTACGACAATTGAGCTCATGGTTACATCCGAAACACGCCAAAGCGTGTGTGTGGTGTGTGTGCGGGTGTCATTGCCAGCGCTAATCCTAGCATATCGCGGGTGTGGAGCGGGTTGATGATGCCATCATCCCATAGGCGCGAGGTGCTATAATAGGCGCTGTTTTGGCGTTCGAATTGCAAGGTGGTGGGACGTTTGAAATCTGCTGATTCTTCCGTCGTCATCAATGGTTTTCCTTGCGCCTGCAATGATTGATCACGCACGGTGGCAAGCACGCCTGCGGCCTGCTCGCTGCCCATCACTCCGATGCGCGCATTCGGCCACATGAACATCAGGCGAGGATCGTAAGCGCGGCCACACATGCCATAGTTTCCGGCGCCATAGGACGCACCAATCACCACGGTGAATTTAGGGACATTTGCGTTGGATACGGCCATTACCATTTTCGCGCCATGCTTTGCGATACCCTCGGCTTCAGCTTGGCGGCCAACCATGAATCCGGTGATATTTTGCAAGAATATAATCGGTGTATTTCGGGCGCAACATAGCTGCACAAAATGTGCACCTTTGGTTGCGCTATCAGAAAATAACACGCCATTATTAGCGATGATGCCGACATTGATGCCGTGTAGATGTGCGAATCCACAGACGAGTGTTTCGCCATAATGACGCTTGAATTCATGGAACGCTGAGCCATCGACCATGCGCGCAATGATGTTGCGAATATCAAACGGTGTTCGGGTGCAGTCGATGGGCAGGATACCCAGCATTTCTTGCGGATCATAGAGAGGTGGCAACGATTCGCGAATGGGTGCAGTGCGTACAGGTTGTGGGACGGTTTCCAGAATGTTGCGTGCAATTATCAGAGCGTCCGCTTCATTGGCTGCGCGGTGGTCGGCCACGCCAGAAAGCGCCGTATGCACATGCGCGCCACCTAAATCTTGCGCGGATACATCTTCGCCAGTTGCGGCTTTCACCAGCGGTGGGCCTGCCAAAAAGATGGTACCATTTTCTTGAACAATAATGGTTTCATCCGACATCGCGGGAACATAAGCGCCACCCGCCGTGCATGAGCCCAACACCGCCGCAATTTGAGGGATTCCTGCAGCAGACATCTGCGCCTGATTATAAAAAATGCGCCCAAAATGATCACGATCCGGGAAGACTTCGTCTTGCATCGGCAGATAAGCACCGCCCGAATCAACGAGATAAATACACGGTAAATGATTCTCCAAAGCAATCTGCTGCGCGCGCAAATGTTTTTTAACGGTGAGTGGAAAATAGGTGCCGCCTTTTACCGTCGCATCGTTACACACCACCATACATGGCTGGCCGTGAATATGGCCGATGCCCGTGATGATGCCTGCGCTCGGCACCACGCTGTCATAGAGTTCCCACGCGGCTAGCGGGCTGAGTTCAATGAAGGGCGACCCCGCATCGAGCAGTTGGTTGATGCGCGCAAGAGGGAGTGCTTTGCCGCGCTCATGGTGCTTGGCAACCGCTGCCTCGCCTCCGCCTTTTTTCACCGCATTCACATGCGACTCATGTTCGGCGATTAATGCACGGTGATGCGCATCGTTGGCTTTGAATTCAGCGCAATGTGGGTTGATGCTATTGGGCAGAATGTCCATGCGTTAGCATCCAATCTGGCGGGCGATGATGAGTTTCTGGATTTCGGAAGTGCCTTCGCCGATTTGCAAAATGCGTTGGTCGCGCCAGAAACGCTCAACGTGATAGTCTTTCATCAGGCCGTAGCCGCCGTGGATTTGAATCGCGTGATCGGTCACTTCGCCCGCCACTTGCGATGCAAACCATTTGGCCATTGCCACTTCTTTGGTGATGATTTGACCTGTATCCTGCATCCACGCCACGCGGTAAAGCATGGTGCGCGCCACTTCGATTTTAGTCGCCATTTCGGCGAGCATGAAACTGATGGCTTGGAACTTGCCGATGGGTTGGCCAAATTGCTGGCGTTCGTTGGCATAGGCCAGTGCTAGTTCATACGCGCCTTGGGCCGCGCCAACGGCCATGGCGGCGATACCGATTTTGCCGCGATCAAGCGTGGCGAGCATTTGTTTAGATCCGCTGCCGCGCACGCCCAACATGGCGCTATCTGGCACAAAGCAATCATCGAAATAAAGCTCGGCGGTGTCCGATGCACGCCACATCAATTTGCCATGCATGGTTTTTGAGTTGAGGCCAGCATTGCCGCGCTCAACAATGAAGCAGGTGAATTCGGGTTTGCCGGTTTCGTCGCGACCACTAACAGCTTGTACGGTGACGCCTTTATTGAGTGCGCAGGATGCGTTGGTGATGAAAATTTTGGAGCCGTTAATGTTCCATCCGCCTTCGACCTTAGTGGCGGTGGTTTTGCTACCTCTGGAATCGGACCCTGCAGCGGGTTCGGTGAGTCCAAATGCCCAAAGGCCATCACCAGTGCAAAGATTTGGGAGATATTGTTTGCGTTGCGCATCATTGCCAAAATAATAAAGTGGGCCGGTTCCCAGCGAATTATGCGCGGTGATGGTGGCGGCTTGCGAACCATCGACGCGGGCGAGTTCTTCGCACACAATGGCGTAAGACATATAATCAAGGCCTTGCCCGCCATATTCCGCGGGCACCACAATCCCAAACAGCCCAAGCTCGCCCATTTTGCGGGTGATGTCTTCGCTGAAAGTTTCGGCTTCATCGAGTGCTGCCGCCACAGGGCGAATTTCATGTTCAGCAAATTGGCGCACGCTATCACGCAGCATGCGGTGCATGGAGCCGAGATCAAAATTCATCGGCGCATCAGGATTATGCGGTGGGGTGTTGGGTGAGGCCAAGCTCATCGATCATCTGCTCCCTGATTTTGAATTTTTGAATTTTACCGCTGACTGTTTGCGGAAATTCATCCACAAATATCACATATTTTGGTACTTTGTAATGGGCAAGTGTGGCTTTGCAATAATCGCGCACCACTTGTTGCTCGAGTGTGGCATTTGGCTTGCATCGCACCCACGCGCATAGCTCCTCACCATATTTGGCATCGGGTAGCCCCACTACGCTTGCTTGTTCAATATCGGGATGGGTAAATAAATGCTCTTCAATTTCGCGCGGATAAATATTTTCGCCGCCGCGACACACCATATCTTTGATGCGCCCTGTAATCGAATAATTGCCATCGGCAAAGCGTGTGGCGATGTCACCGGTTTTCAGCCAACCTTGCGCGTCAATAGCTTCGGCAGTAGCGGATAGGTTGTTATAATAGCCAAGCATCACGCCGTGGCCACGCACCCATAATTCGCCATGTTCGCCAGCGCCCATTTCGCGCCCAGTTTGTGGGCAGATCAGCTTGGCTTCAACGCCGTCAAGCTCACGTCCAACCGTGTTTACGCGCACATCCACCGTATCATCTACTCGTGTTTGCGTAATCACAGGTGACGCTTCGGTGAGGCCATAAGCGATGGTGATTTCGGGCAGGTGCATCTCAATCATCACACGGCGCATGATCTCAATCGGGCAGGGGCTTCCCGCCATGATACCGCTGCGCAGCGAACTAAAATGACGCGCTGCAAAAGTTGGGTGTTGCAACATGGCGATGAACATCGTTGGCACGCCATAGAGCGTGGTACACTGTTCGGATTCAATCGCATTGAGCGTTGCCTCAGGGTCAAAATATTCCGCTGGAATAATCATGGCGGCACCCCGCGTAATGGCGCCCAATGTGCCCATTACCAACCCAAAACAATGATAATAGGGAACGGGAATACACATGCGATCAATGTCGGTGATGTTCTGACAACCCGTCACATAAAACGCATTCATCAGCATGTTGCGATGGGTGAGCAGTGCGGCTTTCGCAAAGCCCGTGGTGCCAGAGGTGTATTGGATGTTGATGGCATCATTCGCGTTACAGTTGTTTTCAGTGTTGTGCAAAACAGTGTCATCTACCATAAAACTCATCGCGCAAAAATCCTGCCAATCGATCATGCCCTCAGAGGTTAGCCCTCGCATATTAACCACCAGCCGCAACAAGGGAATATCCGCGCGGTTTAATTGCGCTAGTGTATCGTGATAGTTGCTGGATTTAAAATGATCGATTAAAAACAGCGCCGCAATGTTGCCATGCCTTAACACATAAGCCAATTCCGATACGCGGTAGGCGGGGTTGATGGTGACAAACACCGCGCCGATGCGCGCGCACGCCAGTTGCACTATCGGCCATTGCGGAATATTCGTTGCCCAGCACGCCACATGATTGCCTTTGCCAATGCCATGAGCCAGCAAGGCTTTGGCGGCGTTGTCGACTTGTGCGTCGAGTTCGGAGTAGCTCAGTTTTATATTTAATTGCGGAAAAATAAGTGCATCATGGTCAGCAAATCGCTGCGCGGTTTGGCGCAGCACCTGCCCTATGGTCAGGCCATCGACCCAGCAAATTTGTTTTTCGTCTGATGCCATAGCGCCTCTTATTGTGTCATGCCGCATTTATTGCGGCATCCCCATCCAGCATGAGGGAGCCCCCGCAACAAGTGCGGGGTGACAATAAAATGAATGAGAAAAATAGAGTGGAAAAGTCATAATCTAAAAAAATCCCGAAGGCTGATCACTAAAACTTGAAATCACACATTTGGTTTGCTGATAATGCGCCAGCATCATGTGATGATTTTCGCGCCCGATACCCGATTTTTTATAGCCGCCAAACGCCGCGTGGGCGGGGTAAAGATGGTAGCAATTGGTCCACACGCGCCCTGCCTGAATACCGCGCGACATGCGATACGATGTCGCGTGATCACGTGTCCACACCGCAGCCGATAAGCCATATTCGGTGTCGTTAGCGATGGCCAGCGCCTCTTCTTCGGTATCGAACGGAACGACGGACACCACAGGCCCAAAAATTTCTTCCTGAAACACGCGCATCGCGTTGTTGCCTTCAAAGATAGTAGGCTGGATGTAGTAACCATCTTTGAGTTCGCCTTCCAATATCGCGCGCGATCCGCCAGTGAGGATTTTTGCACCTTCTTTGGTTCCAATTTCAAAATAGGATAAAATCTTTTCCATCTGTTCTTTCGATGCCTGAGACCCCACCATCGTGTTCATATCGAGCGGATTTCCAACCACGGCTTTTTTTACCCGCGCAATGGCTTTTTCCATGAAACGTTCATAGATTGGCCGCTGCACCAACACGCGCGACGGGCAGGTGCACACCTCACCCTGATTGAGCATAAACATCGCAAAACCTTCAATGGCTTTGTCGGCCAGTGCGTCATCATGCTGCATGATATCGCTGAAGAAAATATTAGGCGATTTGCCACCAAGCTCGAGCGTGACAGGAATGATTGTTTCCGCCGCTGCGCGCATGATAATGCGCCCCGTATTGGTTTCGCCGGTGAAGGAAATTTTGTTGATACGCGGGTGATTCGAGAGCGCAGCACCGGCCTCAGCGCCAAAACCATTCACCACATTGATGACACCCGGCGGCACTAAATCGCCGATGATTTCCATCAGCACCATGATGCTCACCGGTGTTTGCTCGGCGGGTTTGAGGATGATGCAATTGCCAGCGGCCAGTGCTGGTGCCATCTTCCATGCGGCGAGCAACAGCGGAAAATTCCACGGAATAATCGCCGCCACCACGCCCAGCGGTTCGTGATAATGATAGGCGATCGTGTGCTCATCAATTTCGGATATAGTGCCTTCTTGCAGGCGAACGGCGCTGGCAAAGTAGCGAAAATGATCGACCACGAGTGGCAGATCGGCGAAGGTACATTCGCGCAAAGGTTTGCCTTTATCGAGGCACTCCACCAACGCCAAACGCGGGATATGTTGCTCGATACGGTCGGCGATTTTGTGCATGATGGCGCTGCGCTCAGCCGCCGATGTTTTTCCCCATGCGGCTTTGGCACGGTGTGCGGCATCGACCGCGCGCTCGATGTCTTCTGCGTTGCCACGCGCGGCTTGGCACAATACGCGGCCCGTGATGGGGGTGATGTTATCGAAATAATTTCCCGATGCAGGAGCAACCCACGCACCACCAATATAATGGTCATATTTTGGTTTGATAGCCGCTTGTTGTTCCACGTCTTTTAGCTGGATGACGGCCATTGCATACTCCATGAATATAAAGGAAAAACGAGACAAAATGAGTATAAC
>JAKFUW010000260.1 GCA_021732545.1 Alphaproteobacteria bacterium
ACAATCTCCTGACACAGAATATATTACAGGATTTTTGAATATTGATCATCCAGAGAGAGGGACTTTACATACTAGCTCTGTAAGCAGCACAAGGGAGCAATTAGGAGACATTTCTGGACAAACCCGAGACTTATTTGTAAAAAAGTTGGCTGAAAGGCTGTTCGATAAAACAGGTGCTGACAGCCCATATTTCGATTCTACCAAGCCAGCCTTAGACATCAAATTCGGCGATACGGCAACCTCTGGAGTTCCAGGTGAAATTACTGAAGTATTGAAAGAGGTTGGTCAAGAGGTAGGAGATCAAGGATTTGAATTTTATAATATGATAATGCCAGGAAAGATTTTAATGACAATAAAGCCTGGGGGATTGACCGTTGTCAATAAGGGGGGCAGAGGTGACTATGATTATATATACTCCGGTCCAGGTCACCCTCCTCAAGCACTTGATAAATTCGATATTCCGCAGAGCAAAATAGATGCAGCCCCTCTTGTAAGATTAACGAGTACTGCAGGAACACTGCAAGAAGGTCAGTGGAAACTAGTGAAACTAGATAGAGGAGAGCAGGTTGTCCAAAATTTAGCAGGTGATGTGGAAGTAGCCAGAGCAGGAGATTATGTGCTTGTTAACTCTTCTAGCGGTTACAGAAAAGTGCTAACAAAAGAAATGATCCAAGAATCACGAATAGCGGTTTATGCCTGCGACGATCAGGGCAATATAAAAACTCCAAACCGACCGTTAGATGGTCCTGGCGACAATAGGAGTGTAGCCTAGTTCGACGAAGCAGCCTCACCATGAGATCGCTTCGCTTGCCCTCTCGGGTGGGCTCGCGCGATAGATGATGAGATAGGGATAAGGCTGCACATAGAGCTGGCGCGTGCCGGTGATTTCACCTGCGACACCTGACAATGGAAATTCGCTCAGTTGCTTTGTTAAGGTAATGATACGAGTCTGCACGTCAACAGCAGCCCGAGGGTTATCTTGCGAAATATAATCGGATAGATGTTCGACATCTTTGATAGCACGTTCCTGCCAGACGATCATAGTCGCTGCTTTAAGCGTTCGATGCGTGCGTCCATTTCCTGCATTACCTGTTCATGTGGCACCATGCCGATTCCAGCATCGGCATCGGCCAGCGCTTCTTCCACCGAGCGCACAAACCATTCATGATAGCTCAGATACTGTTCCATTGCCTCAGTTGCCACCCACGAACGCGTACGATCTAATTTCGCGGCAATCGCATCAAGGCGTTTGACGGTTTCTTCATTGATGCTCAAAGAAATATTCATGCGCGGCCTCCAATAATATGATTTATTATAGTTTATTATGGGGCGGCGATAAAGGGGAAAAAGTCACCAGTCCCCAGTGGCTAGTCGTCAGTTATAAGCTGCCAGCTGGCGCTGCCACAGGATCATTTGGTGACTGATTTCTTCCCTATTACTGGAGACTGGCCACTGGAGACTGGTGACTACTTTCACCCACTAATCAGGCGCAGATTATCCATCACATGATCGCCATTGCGAGGGGTGTCGAGTTCATCCTCGTTGCTGCCAAAGCCAAAGGGCATGGCGGGCAAGGTGGTGATTTCATCTTCGATGAAGACCTTATCGGTGCGTTTGAATTTACCATCCACGAATGCACCATCTTCAATCGAAAGCGATTCATGCATGATCACGCCCGTCACTCGCGCGCTGGCATATAAATGCACCGATTTAGCTTTCACCAGGCCTTCCACTTCGCCGTAAATGTGGATGGTGTCGGCGATCACATCGCCTTTGACCTTGCCCTGTTCGCGGATGGTGGTGCTGTCGCATTTCACATTGCCTTCAATGCGGCCATTAATATCCAAAAAACCATCGCTGACCACATTGCCCAGAATATTCATATCGCACGAGATCACCGAGGGTGAAATTTTGCGGCTTGATAATGAGGTGGATACAGCGGGGGTGGAATTAGCTGCCGGATTGTTTTTTGATCTGCCGAACATGGGTGCCTGCCTTTAAAAAGGGTTGAGGATTGAGCGGATTACCATAATAACGAACTTCATAATGCAAATGCGGCCCGGTACTGCGCCCCGTGCTGCCTTGAACGCCCAGCACATCGCCCTTTTTCACGCGCTGGCCAGGGCGAACCACAAAGCGCTGCATGTGACCATAGAGGGTGGACACGCCCAGCGGATGCTGCACTTCCACCATATTGCCATAGGCGCCGCTGCGGCCTGCTTTTTTCACCACGCCATCGCTGGTGGCCAGAATGCGCGAGCCATAGGGGCCTGAAAAATCGAGGCCTTCATGGCGCGCAAAACGCCTGCGAAATGGATCAATCCGCACGCCAAACCCGCTGGTTTGTTTGTAAGTGACCATGGGCACGCCCAGCGGCAAGGTCTCCAGCACATCCGACAGCACCGACATGCGTTTTAAGTCTTTATACAGGCCATGATCATAATCTTCGAGGAAGGCATCTTCGACCGGATTAAACGGTCCGCCCTGCGGCTCGCTTTTTGCGCTTGTTTTGCGAGGTTCAAGCTGCACCACTTTCTTTTCCAGCGTGTTGACATTCAATCCCGTAGAGCGAATGATTGATTCGAGGTTATAGAGCTTATCTTTGGTGCTGTCGCGAATCGCTTCCATCACTTGCTCATGATTTTCGGTCATTTCATCGACTTTTTTCTCCAGAAAGGCAATGCGTGCAAACACCGCGCCATGCTGTTTAGAACCCAGCTGCGACACATCCACATCCTTGGCCTCGATATCGCCATTTTTATATTGCTTGACCACAAATTTGGCATAGTCACTGACTTCGCCCTTGGCCGTGTCGTCTTCCATCATCGAAATCAGATCGCGTTTGAGCAGCGCAAATTCGCTTTCAATGCGGCGATTTTCCAAGCTGGTGGTAGCGATCTTGCGTTCTTTTTCGCGGATGGAACTTTGCGCCGCCATATAATTACCCGTGGAATAAGATGCCCAGATCACAAAGCCCATCACCGAAACAATCAGCGCGCATTGCAGCTTAACGCCCAGTGGCAGATGCTCGGTTTTATGATCGGAAATAATGATGATGTTGCGGTGGCAAAATAAACGCTTCCACAGCGCACCAAACACGCGGCGTTTTTCAATATGGCTTGCACGGCTCTTGTTTCGTCTCATGTTTGCTCGACCTTTCGGGTTTTCGCTATTGATGACGTTTCAACACGGCGGCAAAGAAGCCGTCTGTTGCGTCTTTTTGTGGCGTCAGGCGCAGGCACGGGCCCACTCCTTCATGCCAGAGTGAATGCTTATCCCACATTTGCGGCAAAGGCTCAACCTTGAAATGCGGGTGTTCAACAAGAAAAGCACGAATTTGGTCCTGATTCTCATCTTGAAACAGCGAACAGGTTGAATAAACTAGCTTTCCTTGCGGCTTCACCAGGCGGCAGGCGCTGGCCAAAATGTTACGCTGGATGGTTTTAACCTCTTCTAAGTCTTTGAAATTGAATCGCCACTTCAAATCAGGATTACGCCGCCATGTGCCGCTGCCACTGCACGGTACATCGAGCAACACCCAATCGGCCGAATCCAGATGGCGCTTGAGGAAGGGGTCGGTTTCCGAGGTAATCACGTGGGTTAGCACATTATCGGTGCCGGCGCGCGCGAGGCGTTTTTTGATCTGGCTCAGGCGCGCTTCATTCACATCCCACGCCAGCACGCGGCCTTTATTTTGCATTTTGGCCGAAATGGCAAGCGTCTTGCCGCCGGCACCTGCGCAAAAATCAATCACCTTCTGGCCCGGTTCCGCATTGACCAATTCGGCCACCATCTGCGAGCCTTCGTCCATCATCTCAAACCAACCCTCTTTAAAAATGTCCAAGGTGAAAACCGGCAGGCGTTTTTTCAGGCGCACGCCGATGGATGAATGCGGGGTGGGGATGCCGTAATAGCCCACGCGATCCAGCGCCATGATCAGATCGCCGCGATCAGGGCATTTGAGGGTGTTGACCCGCAAATCCAGCGGAGCTTCTTGGTTGAGCGCCTCCATTTGGCTTGCAAAGTCGCCGATAAACTCAATTTTCAGCTTTTTCTCCAGCCAATCGGAGACATTATAGCGCGCCCAATCGGGCATGTCGGGGTGAAACAGCGCTTCGTTTTCCAGCGTTTCAATCAGTTTTTTTTCTTTATCATCGAGTGGTTTGGGGCTGAAAAACTTGCCTGAGAATAATTCTTCCATCTCATCCAGCGTGTGATCAAAGCCCAACACCAGCGCACTAATCACAATCAAGCGCGGGGTGCTGCGAATCTTGGATTGTTCCAGCCACCATTCCAGCGTGCCGCCATGGCGCAGAATAAAATAGACCAGCTCCGATACAAAACCGCGATCCTTGGAGCCCATATAACGTCGGTGTTTGTAATAATCGGATAACATCGCATCGGCAGGGGCGCGTTTGCCAGCACCCCATGCGGTGTGGATAAATTCGAGCAGCTCAATCGAGGCAGCAATGCGTGCACCAGGGCGCATGGGATTTTCTCATCTTTCACGGTGTTCCGTTTATAGCTGTTGTTTTAGTGCAGCATCAATGGCTTGGCAAGGGGAGAGTGGAGAGAAAAGGGTCTTTTAAAAGGCCTTAGTAAATAATAATGCACACTGAATGGATGAATCGGTAAGTTTGTAGCTGGCGACAAGATCATTATTTGCGTGAGTACCATCATCGGCTGCCGCACAGAGATTATTCCAATATAAGGCGATAACATTTCCTCTGGCTGGTTTACCATCGTCGATTTTAGTGTCAATGTTCCATGCTTCTTCGGGTTTCAGGATAGGGTTTACGATATTGGCTCCAGTGCTGGGAGCGGCGATCAGGAGTCGGTTTCCATAATCAACGGCATAGGCAATTGCACCACCAGAAGTGGCAGCGGTGCCAGCGTAAATAGCTGACCACCCTGCATTGTTTAGCTTTGATCTTGGAACATTTGTGGCTGGAATTTCGTTTACACTTCCCCCCGCTCCAGCAACTCCCGTGTAATTACCTTCCATTAGTCCTGCATTTGCAAGATGCTGCCAGAATCGAAAAATTTCGCCGAATGTTGTTCCACCATCTGCTGAGGTAACTTGGCTATCACCATTCCCATTACAGGTTTGGGTGCCAGTACCAACGGTGGTAATGCAAGTGGCAGGGGTTGCGTGAGCTGCGCCCCAAAAAGCCGTGGCGTTCGTCATATCGCCTGGTAACGCAAAATATTTATCACGAAATGTATTCACGGCGGCTTGATATTTTTGAAATTCTGTTGTCACGGAGCGCAATTCAGCCGCGCGGATGAGAGATTGCCCTGTAAGCACGCCGCCGACGAGCAGGCCGAGGATGACGAGGACGATGGAGAGTTCGACGAGGGAAAAGCCTTGTATAACGGATTCGTCATTCCGAACGTATGTGAGGAATCTATCTTTAGATCCCTCCGCTGGCGCGTTCGGGATGACGGTTAATTTATGCGCGGCGGGGGGGGGTAACAGCATACATGATTGAACCTTTAATAGGCAATGAACCTGCTATGAGTATAGCTGGTTTTGATAGAAAAACAACGCAAATGTAGCCGCATTTTTTAGCTCTCCGTCTGGTAGTTGGAAGATTTGCAGGCATTAATATGCTTGACGTATTGCGTATTAATCGCTATGCTGATTTCATGATTCTTAGCTATAAAGACAAGCGCACCAAGGCTTTTATAGCCGGCGCGCGGGTGAAAGAATTTCACGGCATTGAGCGCCAGATATTTAAACGGCTTGAAATTCTGGATGCGGCGACGGAGTTGAACGATTTGCGCAGCTTACCTAGCAACCGGCTGGAAGCCTTGGGCGGTGATCGGGCGGGGCAGTGGAGCATCAGGATTAATCTGCAATGGCGGTTAGTGTTTGCTTGGCCGCAAGGCCAAGTTGGCCCATCAGACGTTGAAATGATTGATTATCATTAAGGAGACGAAGTTATGAACAACAACCGCCCCCCCATTCATCCAGGCGAAATACTCGCCGATGAACTGCACGAACTAGGCATTACGGCCACGGAATTATCGCGTAACCTCAAGGTTCCGGCCAACCGCATCAGCCAGATTCTGCAAGGCAAGCGAGCTATCACGGGGGATACCGCGCTGCGCCTTGGCCATTGGTTTGGCAACAGCGCGCAATTTTGGCTGCATCTGCAAAGCGCCTATGATTTGCGGGTGGCGCAACAGCAGCTCGGTGCCACCTTGCAGCAACTACCGACTCGCTAACCGGCGGGATAAATGTAAACTAGGTTGGGTGAAGATTCACGCTAGGCCAAAGCGAAAACACCGCTTTTTCAAGACCCGTAGCGCAGTGTACTTAAAAGTACATGAGCAACGGAAGATTGAAAAAGCGGGGTTTGCAGCAAGGCCTAGTAGTGAATATCTAGCTCTCCGTGCGGTAATTGGGCGATTCGTGGGTGATGGTGACATCGTGCGCGTGGCTTTCACGCATGCCGGCATTGGTGATGCGCACCATCTGGCAGCCATGCTGCATCGAATCAATCGTTGCGTGTCCGGTATAACCCATGGAAGCTCTCAGTCCGCCGATCAGTTGATGGATCACTCCGGAAGCGGAACCCTTAAACGGCACACGCCCTTCCACCCCTTCGGGCACCAGTTTCAAGGGTTCGGCCACTTCTTGCTGGAAGTAACGATCCGCCGATCCGCGTGCCATGGCGCCGACCGAGCCCATCCCACGGTAAGATTTATAGGAGCGGCCTTGATACAAGATCACCTCGCCCGGGCTTTCTTCGGTTCCTGCGAACAAGGAGCCGATCATGATGCAATCAGCGCCCGCTGCAATCGCTTTGGCAATGTCGCCCGAATAGCGGATGCCGCCATCGGCAATCAGGCGGATATTGTGCTTGCGGCAGATTTCCGACACTTCCATGATGGCACTCAGTTGCGGCACGCCAACCCCTGCCACAATCCGCGTGGTGCAAATCGATCCGGGTCCGATTCCTACTTTCACGGCGTCCGCACCTGCATCAATCAGTGCCTTAGCGCCTTCGGCGGTTGCAATATTGCCTCCCACCACTTGCGTTTCAGGCGATAAGCGCTTGACGTAGCTGACCATTTCGATCACCGATTTGGCGTGGCCATGCGCGGTATCGACCACAATCACATCGACCTCGGCGGCGATTAATTCATTCGCACGCGAAATCCCATCGGCACCCACGCCAATGGCTGCGGCCACGCGCAGGCGGCCATGGGCATCTTTGGCAGCCAGCGGATGTTTTTGCGCTTTTTCAATGTCTTTCACGGTAATCAGGCCGATGCAGCGATACTGGTCATCGACGACCAGTAATTTCTCGATTCTGTGCTGGTGGAGCAGCTTTTTAGCATCGTCGCGACTGATGCCTTCCTTCACCGTAATCAGGTTCTCATGGGTCATCAGATCGCGGATGGGGGTGAGCGGATCTGAGGCAAAGCGCACATCACGATTGGTCAAAATTCCCAGCAATTTTGCTGATTGTTCCGTAACCGGAATACCTGAGATATGGTGCTGATCCATCAGCGCATAGGCATCGGCGAGCGTCGCATCGGGGCGGATGGTCACGGGATCGACCACCATGCCCGATTCAAATTTCTTCACGCGGCGCACTTCGGCGGCCTGTTCGATGGGTTTGAGGTTTTTGTGGATGCAGCCAATGCCGCCATGCTGCGCCATCACAATCGCCAAACGGCTTTCCGTCACCGTGTCCATGGCGGAGGACATCAACGGAATGCCGAGCCCCACCTGTGCGGTCAGGTGAGTGGCGGTATCCACCGCGTTTGGCATCACATCGGACGCGGCGGGTT
>JAKFUW010000224.1 GCA_021732545.1 Alphaproteobacteria bacterium
TATTCAAATCCCAATGATCCTCAGTCTCCTTATAATCCTCAGGGCGATGTGCAAAATCCGTTTGCAACCGCACCGGAAGAATCCCCGTTTACGGCAGAGCAGCTGCGCCAGCATTTAAGCAGTGGCGCGATGGGGGAGGGTGACAAGAAAAAGGGTAAGTTGAAGTTGGTGATCATCGCGATATTGGTGCTGGCGGTGATGGCGGCACTGATGATGGTGTTGGGCGTGTTTTCATCGGGTGAGCCTGATTTTAATGCCGCAGCTCCTAATGATGGGTTGTCGATGTCTGGATCTGACACCATGCCCGCTCCCACCGAGGAACAAGCGCCGTTCACACCACCTGCTGACCACTCTATGGTGCCTGTGGCTCCTGCTGCCGATGGCGCGGCACCTGCGATGGATGGAATCACTCCTGAAGCGACACCTGTGGCTCCAGCGGAGGCAGCGCCCGTTGCACCTGCTGATCCGTTTGCACCGTTGGATCAAGGCGCAAATCCGGCACCTGCCGATTCTCTGGGAGGATCGGTTGCCGCAGCGGCGAATGATTTTACCACCAAATGCACCACAAAATTTAATGATGATATCAGAGCGCGTGGCCAGAACCCCGATCAATACCCCACCGCGCGCGATGATTACGTTAAAAATTGCACAGAATATCTTTCTAAACAGGTGAAACCACAATAATGTCCGAATCTGAAATCAAAACCCTCACGCTCAATTTTGGGCCGCAACATCCTGCGGCGCATGGCGTGTTGCGTTTGGTGCTCGAGATGGACGGCGAAGTGATCGAGCGTGCCGATCCACATATCGGGTTGCTGCATCGTGGCACCGAAAAACTGATCGAACACAAAACCTATCTTCAGGCGTTGCCTTATTTTGACAGGCTCGATTATGTGTCGCCGATGGCGCAGGAACATTGCTATTCGCTGGCGGTTGAAAAGCTGTTGGGCTGCGAGGTGCCGCTGCGCGCGCAAACTCTTCGCGTGATGTTTTGTGAGATGACGCGGATTTTAAATCACATCCTCAATATCACCACCCAAGCGATTGATATTGGAGCGACCACACCACTGCTTTGGATGTTTGAAGAGCGCGAAAAAATGCTCGAATTTTATGAGCGTGCTTCCGGTGCGCGTTTCCACTCAGCCTATATTCGTCCAGGGGGAGTGCATCAGGATATTCCGGCTGGAATGGAACATGAAATCGCTGCGTTTTGTGAAGGATTTTTGCCAGTCATCGATGATGTGGAGGGCTTGCTGACCAACAACCGCATCTGGAAGCAACGCACCGTGGATGTGGGCGTGGTTAGTCCGCAAGAAGCGCAAAGCTGGGGCTTTTCAGGGCCGATGCTGCGCGGGTCTGGCATCGCGTGGGATCTGCGAAAATCGCAGCCTTATGATATTTATGGCGATCTGGAATTTAGCGTGCCGGTTGGTAAAAATGGTGATTGCTATGATCGTTATTTATGCCGCGTGGAAGAAATGCGCCAAAGCATCAAACTCATCCAGCAATGCGTGAAGAATTTACCAAAAGGTGCTGTTGTTACATCTGATCCTAAAGTCGCGCCACCTAAGCGCGAGCTGATGAAACATTCGATGGAAGCGCTGATTCAACACTTTAAGTTATACTCCGAAGGCTATCATGTGCCAGCGGGTGAAACCTATACCGCAGTCGAAGCACCCAAAGGCGAATTTGGCGTGTATTTGATTTCCGATGGAACTAACAGGCCTTATCGCTGCAAAATCCGCGCGCCCGGATTCGCGCATCTGCAAGGGCTGGATTTTATGAGCAAAGGCCACATGCTCGCCGATGTGAGCGCCATCATCGGCACGCTCGATGTGGTGTTTGGGGAGATAGATAGGTAGCCTATGCCCACGATCTCGATGTTTTATGGAATTTTGGTTTATATGTATTTTGAAGACAATAAACAGCATCATGTGCCGCATATTCACGTTGAATATAGTGGGAATGAAGCGGTGATTGCGATACCAAGCGGAAAAACATTGGGTGGTAAAATTCCCAGAGCAAAAATGAAACTTCTTCAGGCATGGATTGAACTTCATAAAGACGAATTAATGGCGGATTGGAAGCTGGCGGTTGCTGGTGAAAAACCGTATCCTATCGAACCATTGAGGTAATGATGATACCGCTTAATCCACGCGTTATTTCAGTCAAGGCGTCTGATAATTATACGCTCCACTTAACCTTCTCCAACGGTGAAAAAGGGGTGTTTGATTGCAAGCCGTACTTGCATAAAGGTGTGTTTCAAGAGCTTGCTGACGAACGCTATTTTGGTATGGTAAAAGTGTGGAAGGGTCCAGATACGATTCATTGGCCAAACGGACAGGATTTTTGCCCTGATACGCTTTATCTTGCATCCGTTAAAACAACAATTCCGACCCCTAACCTCTCATCTGAGCAACCCCATGTCCGCTAACCTCCGCCAAATTGCCCCCGATGCGCAGCAGCCAAACAGCTTTACCTTTTCGGCTGAAAATAAAAAACTCGCGCAAGGAATCATTCTCAAATATCCCGCTGGCAAACAGCAAAGCGCGGTGATGCCGCTGCTCACGCTCGCTCAGCGCCAGCACGATGGCTGGGTGCCACGCGCGGCCATGGAGCATGTGGCGCAAATGCTGGAGATGCCCTACATCCGTGTGATGGAGGTGGCCACTTTTTACACCATGTATAACCTCGCGCCCATTGGCAAATTCCACATTCAATGCTGCACCACCACGCCGTGCTGGCTTGCGGGTTCCGATGATATTATGCGTGCGTGTCGCGACGAGTTGGGCATCGATGCGGGGCACACGTCGCCCGATGGAAAATTTACACTCAACGAAGCCGAGTGCTTGGGCGCGTGCGTAAACGCACCGATGTTTGAGGTGACCACGCCCGAATGGGACATGTATTTTGAAGATTTAACGTATGAGAACACACGCCTTTTGTTGCAACAATTACGCCGTGGCGAAATGCCGCGCGAAGGCTCGCAACGTGGCCGAAATGGCTCGGAGCCTGCCACGGGGCCAACGGTTTTGCCTGATCAACAAAGCGCGTGGAAAAAGATGAAAGAGGCCAGCTGATGTTACAAGATTCAGACCGCATTTTTACCAACCTATACGGCTATCAGGATTATCAGCTCAAAGGTGCGATGGCGCGTGGCGATTGGGATAATACCAAAGCGCTGATTGAAAAAGGCCGCGATTGGATTATCACTGAAATGAAAGCATCGGGCCTTCGTGGGCGCGGTGGTGCTGGATTCCCGACCGGCATGAAATGGTCGTTCATGCCCAAAGAACATGCGCTGCCTGCTTATCTCGTGGTCAATGCCGATGAGGGCGAGCCAGGCACCTGCAAAGACCGCGACATGATGCGCTATGAGCCGCATAAATTGGTTGAAGGCTGCTTGCTTGCGGGAGTTGCCATCAATGCGGTGGCGGCCTATATTTATGTGCGCGGCGAATTTCAGCGAGAAATTCATCATCTGCAAACCGCAATTGATGAAGCTTACGGCGCAGGGTTTTTAGGCAAAAATGCCTGCGGTTCGGGTTATGATTTTGATGTGTATGTGCATGACGGATCGGGCGCGTATATTTGCGGCGAAGAAACCGCGCTGATCGAATCGCTGGAAGGCAAAAAAGGTCAGCCACGCCTGAAACCACCATTTCCCGCTGGTATGGGCGTGTGGGGCTGCCCCACCACGGTCAATAATGTGGAATCGATTGCGGTGGCACCGACCATTTTGCGTCGCAGTGGCGCATGGTTTGCAGGGTTGGGCCGCGAGAATAATACTGGCACCAAAGTGTTTTGCATTTCCGGCCATGTGAACACGCCGTGCAATGTGGAAGAAGAAATGGGGATACCGCTTCGCGAGCTGATCGAAAAACACGCGGGCGGCGTGCGCGGCGGATGGGATAATTTGCTTGCCATTATTCCGGGCGGTTCGTCCGTGCCACTCATGCCTAAAGACGTATGCGACACGGTGCTGATGGATTTTGATTCGCTTAAAGCAGTAGGCTCTGGGCTTGGCACCGCAGGCGTCATTGTGATGGATAAATCGACTGATATCGTCAAGGCGATTGCGCGCTTATCGGAATTTTACATGCATGAATCGTGTGGGCAATGCACCCCGTGTCGCGAAGGGACAGGCTGGCTCGCACGCGTGATGAACCGCATGGTGAAAGGCAACGCCACGATGGATGAAATCGATCAGTTACAAGACATGACCAAACGGATTGAAGGCCATACGATCTGCGCGCTGGGTGATGCGGCGGCATGGCCAGTGCAGGGCCTCATCCGCCACTTCCGCCCCGAAATGGAACGGCGGATAAAAGAATATAAGAAACGGGCGGCGTAAGGAATCAGAATCATGAGAAAACTTAACGTAGTCGTTTATGAAGAAGAGAGTGCATTTGTGGCACAATGTTTGAATTGTGGTGTGACAACGCATGGTGATACCTACGAAGAGGCGATTGAAAATATACAAGAAGCAGTCGAGCTTTTTTATGAGGATAATAAAGATGGTGTTTATAGTCACATTGGTGCGATGGTCGTGACAGAAATTTTTGTAAATGCCTAGAGTGATGTGAATAAGTGTTTGTTAAGTAGTCATCCCTGCGAAAGCAGGGATCTTAAAAGGGTGCGGGTGTTGGCTGGATTGCCTTAGAATTTCTTAGGGGAAATTCAGGCAATGACGGATGGGGGCGAAGACAAGAAAAAAGTTGAGGGGTTGTTTTTCTCTCGTCATCACCTGAATCGCTTTAGCGATTCTAGGGTGATCCAGAAATGGCGGAGAGATTTTTTTAGATTACCTTAGAATTTTTGAAGTAAAAATTCAGGTAATGACGAGGCTTTGACGGCGGGCGATGACAGAGGGCAATGACGGAGAAGAAAGGGAATGAAAAGGGAGTGTATCGCGGTATATATGATGGCAAGTGGCAGAAACGGGACATTGTATATTGGCGTGACATCTCATCTTATTAAACGTGTTTATGAACATAAGACGCACGCAGTCGATGGGTTCACAAAGACGTATAATGTAGATAAATTGGTTTATTTTGAGTTGCACGAAACGATGCAAGCGGCGATACACAGAGAGAAGCGGTTAAAAAAATATACACGCGCAGCAAAGTTGAAATTGATAGAAGAGCAGAATCCAGAATGGAATGATGTCTATGAAGGAATATGTTAGTTTTTTGCTGAGTGTTGGCTGGATTGCCTTAGAATTTTCCAAGGAAAATTCAGGCAAAGACGGAGAGAGATAGCGACGGAATAAAAGATGAGGGTTTGTTTTTCTCTCGTCATCACCCGAATCGCTTTAGCGATTCTAGGGTGATCCAGAAGTGGCAATGAGTGTTGGCTGGATTGCCTTAGAATTTTCCAAGGAAAATTCAGGCAAAGACGGAGAGAGATAGCGACGGAATAAAAGATGAGGGTTTGTTTTTCTCTCGTCATCACCTGAATCGCTTTAGCGATTCTAGGGTGATCCAGAAGTGGCAATGAGTGTTGGCTGGATTGCCTTAGAATTGCCTTTGGCAATTCAGGCAAAGACGGGGACAGGCGAAGACTGAGATGTTGTTTTAAAAGGATACACGATGCCAAAGTTAAAAATTGATGGTGTGGAATATGAGTTTGAGGCCGGCATGAGCGTCATTCAGGTGTGTGACGCCGTGGGTGTTGAGATCCCGCGTTTTTGCTACCATGAAAAGCTCGAAATTGCAGGCAACTGCCGCATGTGCTTGGTGGAAGCCAAGCCAGGTCCTCCTAAGCCACAAGCCTCGTGTGCGCTGCCTGCCGCCGATGGTCAGGAGATTTTTACCACAACCGACATGGTGAAAAAAGCACGCGAAGGCGTGATGGAAATGTTGCTGATTAACCACCCGCTCGATTGCCCGATCTGTGACCAAGGCGGGGAGTGCGATCTGCAAGACCAAGCGATGTTTTATGGCTCAGGGGCAAGCCGCTACACCGAGCATAAACGCGCGGTGGAAGATAAATATATGGGCCCACTGGTGAAAACGCAGATGACGCGCTGCATCCACTGCACGCGCTGTGTGCGCTTTGCTGAAGACATTGCAGGTGTGCCGGAAGTGGGCGCACTCTATCGCGGCGAACACATGCAAATTACGACTTATCTTGAGCAATCGATGACGTCGGAATTATCGGCGAATGTGATTGATCTGTGCCCTGTGGGTGCGCTCACATCCAAGCCCTATGCGTTTGTGGCACGCCCATGGGAGCTGAAAAAAACCGAGACGATTGATGTGATGGACGCGGTGGGTAGCAACATCCGCGTCGATTCGCGCGGTGAGGCGATTTTGCGCGTGATGCCGCGCCTGAATGAAGAGATCAACGAGGAATGGATTGCCGACAAAACACGCTACGCGATTGATGGCTTAAAAAACCAGCGGCTCGATACGCCTTATGTGCGCCGCAATGGCAAGTTGCAAGCGGCGACGTGGGATGAAGCGCTGGGTGCGATAGTGACTCGGATGAATGGCCTCGCAGGCAACCGTATGGCGGCGCTGGCGGGGAATCTGGCTGATGTGGAGAGCATGATGGCGTTGAAAGATTTAATGGCGGAATTGGGCTCGCCCAACATTGATTGCCGCCAAGATGGCGCGAAACTTGATGCATCGGATCGTGCGAGCTATGTGTTTAATAGCACCATTGCAGGGATTGAAGAGGCGGATGTGGTGTTGCTGGTGGGCGTGAATCCCCGCCACGAAGCACCGCTGATCAATGCGCGGCTGCGCAAAAATTATGTTAGAGGTGGCACGCAATTTTTCAACATCGGACAGCAGCTAGACCTTACCTTCCCCGTGAAAGAAATCTGCAACGATCCGCGTATGCTCAACGCGATTGCGGCAGGCGAACATGAGATGGCGCAGATTTTTTCGAAGGCGAAAAAACCCGCAATCATCATCGGCACCGCAGCGGTAGCACGCGACGATGGCGCGGCGATTATGGCGGCGTGCAAAGCGATTGCCGATAATTGCGGCGTGGTGAAAGATGGCTGGAACGGCTTTAACTTTTTGCACTATGCCGCAGGGCGCGTGGGTGGGTTGGATATTGGATTTGTGCCGCAGAAAAATGGCAAAGATATTTCTGCCATGATCGAGGCGATTGAGCAGGAAGAAATTGAACTGGTGTATCTGCTGGGTGTCGATGAAATTGATATGCGTTATTTTGGCGGCGCGTTTGTGATTTATCAGGGACATCATGGCGATATTGGTGCGCACCGCGCCGATGTGGTGTTGCCAGGTGCGGCTTACACCGAAAAAGATGCGGTCTATGTCAACACCGAAGGCCGCCCGCAAGAGGCCTTCCGCGCAGTGTTTCCGGTGGGTCAAGCGCGTGAGGATTGGAAAATTATTCGCGCACTTTCGGAAAAACTTGGCCACACATTGCCCTATGATACGCAAAGTGCACTGCGTGCTCGGATATTAGAGGTTGCCCCGCAACTTTCTACGCTCGATGAGATTGCGCCCGTCAAATGGAAAAAAAGCACCAAACAGCCCAAGGCGTATAAAATTAAAAATGATCCGTTTGAGAAAGTGATTTTGAATTATTACATGACCGACCCCATCAGCCGCGCCAGCAAAACCATGGCCGAATGCACCGATGTGTTGTTGCGCCAGCGCAATGGTAAATCTGCCAAGGAGGCCGCGTGATGGATACCATGAAAACCGTCCTCTCCCTGTGGGGGAGGAATGAGGAGGGGGTAGCGCACTGCGCTGTCCGTGCTGTAT
>JAKFUW010000076.1 GCA_021732545.1 Alphaproteobacteria bacterium
CTATTTTTTATTGTTTTTGTTTCAATTTTTCTGGGGTTTTCAGTGCAGGCCAGTGAGCTTTTAAACGTATCTTACGACCCCACACGCGAATTTTACTAAGATTATAACGCGCTCTTTGTCAAACATTGGAAAGACACCACGGGCGAATCGGTTAAAATCAATCAATCCCACGGCGGCTCTGGCAAACAAGCCCGCGCGGTGATTGATGGTTTGCAAGCTGATATCGTAACCTTAGCGCTGGCTTATGACATCGATGCGATTGCCACCAACGGTAAAAACTTGATTGCAGCCGATTGGCAATCACAATTGCCTCATAACAGTGCGCCTTTCACCTCCACCATTGTGTTCGTAGTGAAAAAAGGCAATCCCAAAGGCATCAAGGATTGGGATGATCTGGTTAAAAAAGAAGTGCAGGTGATTACACCCAACCCCAAAACATCGGGCGGTGCGCGCTGGAATTATCTGGCGGCCTATGGCTATGCGCTCAAAGCACATGAAGGCGACGACACAAAAGCCAAAGACTTTATGGTAAAACTCTTTGCCAATGTGCCCGTGCTCGATGCGGGTGCGCGCGGTGCCACCACCACCTTCGCACAACGTGGTATCGGCGATGTGTTGATTACATGGGAAAGCGAAGCGCATCTGGCGTTACGTGAATTTGGCGATGACCGTTTTGATATCGTCATGCCATCCTTAAGCATCCGCGCCGAGCCACCTGTTGCAGTGGTGGAGGGCGTTGCCAAACGCCACAAAACACAAAAATTAGCACGCGCCTATCTGGATTATTTATACAGCGACGCGGCGCAAGCCTTAGGCGCGAAACATTTTTATCGCCCGACTAATAAGGCCGCATTTGTTGCAGCAGGCGATATGTTCCCGAAACTCAAAATGCTCACCATCAAGGATTTTGGCGGCTGGGCAACCGCGCAAAAAACGCATTTCAATGACGACGGATTGTTTGATAGCATCAGCATGCAAGCGATGAAGAACCGGTAAATATGAACACAACCATACATCCTCCGTCATCGCGAGCGACAAAGTCGCGTGGCGATCCATGTTTGATGTGTGGATTGCCGCGCCGCTTTGCGGCTCGCAATGACGAGAGGTAACCATGCCTAAATTCACCCTCAAACAACCCAGTGTGCTGCCCGGATTTCGTCTGGCAATCAGCTTCACAATCATTTATTTGCTGCTGATTGTGATCATTCCGCTTTCAGGATTATTCGTGCAAACGGCTGATTTAAGCTGGAGCGAATTTGTGGATGCTGTCACCGATCAGCGCGTGATTCACGCCTACAAAATCACCTTCGGATTATCGTTTTTGGCCGCGCTGATTAATTTGTTTTTTGGGTTGATTGTGGCATGGGTTTTGGTGCGTTATCAGTTCCCGTTTAAATCTGTTTTCGATGCCATGGTCGATCTGCCATTCGCATTGCCCACTGCCGTGGCAGGCATTGCGCTTGCCGCGCTCTATGCGCCGCAAGGATGGATTGGTCAGTGGTTTGAACCGCTCGGAATCAAGATCGCCTTCACCCCTTTAGGCATTCTCATCGCGTTGGTGTTTATCGGATTACCCTTTGTGGTGCGCACCGTGCAACCCGTTTTGGAAGACATGGATAAAGAGTTGGAGGAAGCTGCCGCATCACTTGGTGCATCGCGCGCGCAAACCTTCATCTATGTGATTTTGCCGCATATGTTGCCTGCCTTACTCACGGGATTTGCGATGGCCTTTGCGCGGGCTCTTGGCGAATATGGCTCGGTGATTTTTATCGCGGGCAACATGCCGATGGTGTCTGAAATTGTGCCGCTGATGATTATCATCAAGCTCGAGCAATATGATTATTCGGGCGCCACCGCCATTGCGCTGGTCATGCTGATGTCGTCGTTCGTGCTGTTGCTCGCGATTAATCTGCTGCAAAAATGGAGCCAAACCCGCATGCTGAAAGCGTAAAAATGGAGCAATTATCCTTTAATGTGTCATCCTGCGAATCGCTTGCGATTGCGCAGGATCTTCCAAGAGATTCTGCGCTCTCGCTAAGGCGAGCCGCAGAATGACGAATTGTTAGGAATCACCATGCAATCATCCACTCATGAATCAGTACTGGTGCGTTGGATATTATGCATGCTTGCAATTGCGTTTTTACTCATCGTGATTGTGTTGCCAATGGCTGCGGTATTTGTCGAAGCATTTCGCAAAGGTTGGGGCGCGTATGTGGAAGGCATCACCGATGAATACGCCATCGACGCACTCAAACTCACCTTACTGGTAGCAGCGATTGCAGTGCCGCTGAATCTGGTGTTTGGCGTGGCCGCAAGCTGGGCGATTGCAAAATTTGAGTTTGTCGGAAAACGTTTGCTCATCACCTTTATCGACCTTCCCTTTTCGGTATCACCCGTCATTTCAGGCGTGATTTATGTGTTGCTGTTTGGCGCACATTCTATGCTGGGCGGTTGGTTGATTGAGCACGACATCCAGATTATTTTTGCGGTGCCAGGTCTCGTGCTGGCCACCTTGTTTGTTACCTTCCCCTTTGTCGCGCGCGAACTCATTGCGCTGATGCAAGAACAAGGCACGCAAGAAGAGGAAGCCGCGCTGCTGCTGGGAGCATCAGGCTGGCAAACCTTTTATCGCATCACCTTGCCCAACATTAAATGGGGGCTGCTCTATGGCGTGCTGTTGTGCAATGCGCGCGCGATGGGCGAATTTGGTGCGGTATCGGTGGTGTCGGGCCATATTAAAGGCCAAACCAATACCATCCCGCTTCAGGTTGAAATTTTATACAATGAATATAATTTTGTGGCGGCCTTTGCGGTCGCCTCCATTTTGAGTATTCTGGCACTGGTCACACTGATTTTGAAACGCACGCTGGAACGTAAAAGTAGTTCGCAAAGTAAGGGACATTAAAGTAAGGGACATTAATGTGTTTTTTTGCCAGACCCCGTCATTCGACGGGGTGACAAGATAGAGGCCGCATGATCCTGCAACGCGCAAAATATCCACCTACTGTCACCCCGTCGAATGACGGGGTCTGGAGCAACTAATATGCAAAAGCACTATTATGTTTATATTCTTGCAAAAGCGCGAAATAGCACCTTTTATACAGGCGTTACCAATGATTTAATAAGGCGCGTGTGGAAACACAAACATGATCTGGCCGATGGTTTCACTAAAAAACATGGTATTAAAACCTTGGTCTATTATGAAATACATGAATCGATTGAAGCTGCAATCTGGAAAGAGAAAATTATTAAAAAATGGCGCCGCGAAATTAAGATGGAAGCGATTGAAAATATGAATCCTGATTGGCTGGATTTATATGAGGCTTTAACAGAACCAGACCCCGTGACAAGCACGGGGTGACAACTTCATTTTATTCTGTCACCCCGTCTTCATGACGGGGTCTGGAATGATACTATAAGGATACGATCGATGAGCATCACAGCTACCAATATCAGCAAGCGCTTCAAAAACTTTACCGCGCTTAAAGATGTCAATCTTGAGGTGAAATCAGGTGAGCTGGTATCGCTGCTTGGGCCATCGGGTTCGGGCAAAACCACGCTGATGCGGATTATTGCGGGGCTGGAATTTCCCGATTCTGGAACCGTATTGCTCGATGGCGAACCCGCACACAACAAGGGCGTGCAGCAGCGCAATGTCGGTTTTGTGTTTCAGCATTATGCGCTGTTCAAACATATGAGCGTGTTTGAAAATATCGCCTTTGGTCTGCGGGTGTGCAACAAAGACGTGCGCCCGCCCGAACATATCATCCGCCGCAAAGTGATGGATCTGCTCAAACTCGTGCATCTGGAAGCGTTTCATGATCGCTTTCCACACGAGCTTTCAGGTGGTCAACGCCAGCGCGTGGCGCTCGCGCGCGCACTTGCGGTTGAACCCAAAGTGCTGCTGCTCGATGAACCATTCGGCGCGCTCGATGCCAAGGTGCGCAAGGAGCTTCGCCGCTGGATGCGCCGCCTGCACAACGAAATCCCGATCACCAGTTTATTTGTCACCCACGATCAGGAAGAAGCGATGGAAGTTTCCGACCGCGTGGTGGTGATGAGCAACGGCAAAATTGAGCAGATGGGAACGCCGAGCGAAGTCTGGCAATCACCCGCCAATGCCTTTGTCTATGACTTTTTGGGCAACTATAATGAGTTCGATGGTTGGAAAGATGCCGATGGTAGCGTGCATCTGGCGGAAACCGATATCATCGAAGTGCCCGACACCAAATTGCTCCCAAACAAAGCGGGCGGATGGTTGCCGCAAATGGGGAGCTTATTTAACAAAATGCTGCCTGGCATCATGCCCGAACCCGAACCGATGCTGCCGATGAAAACGCGCAAAAAAGTGCGCCGCCCCAAAGAAAGCAAAGCGGTGAAACTCTATGCGCGCCCACACGAAATGTTTGTGACAAAAACACTCGATGAGCATGAATATATTGAGGCCGTGGTGGTGCATTTTAACCCAACCGGATCGCTGGTGAAGATGGAACTGGAGCGTCCCAATGGCCAGATCATTCAGGTGGAAATTCCCGCCAGCGCGCTCGATTCCACGCCCATTGCCAAGGGCGATAAAATCTATGTGCGGCCAAAGCAAACCAAGGTGTTTGAGTAAGAAAAGTTGCGAGTTACGAGTTGCCAGTTGCAAGCGACTGATACTCGCGCACCCACTTGGCCTCGGCCTCACTCAGCATCTCCCACGCAATCAATTTTTCATCGAGTGGCGCTAGGGTGAGTGTCTCAAACCCTAACATCTTTCGCTGGCAACTGGCAACTGGCAACTCGCAACTTTTTTCCACCACCAGCACCAGATTCTCAATCCGAATACCATATTCGCCTGTCTTATAAAAGCCAGGCTCATTCGAGAGTATCATGCCTGCGGCAAGCGCCGCATCGCCTCCACGTTTTGAGATTCGCTGCGGGCCTTCATGCACGCACAAATACGCGCCCACCCCGTGGCCTGTGCCATGGTCATAATCGAGGCCTGCTTGCCACAAAAACTGCCGCGCCAACGCATCGAGCTGGCTGCCCGTGGTGCCAACAGGGAACACCGCCGTGGCAATGGCGATGTGGCCTTTGAGCACGCGGGTGAAGCGGTCTTTCATCTCATCGCTGGGCATGCCAAACACCACGGTGCGGGTGACATCGGTGGTGCCATCTGCATATTGCCCGCCCGAATCGATCAGGAATAATTCGCCATCTTGCACGCGGCGATTCGATGATTCATCCGCACGATAATGCACAATCGCGCCATGCGCGCCCGAGCCTGCAATCGTTTCAAAACTCTTACCGCGATAAAGATTCCCGCCGCCTTCTTTTCGGAAATTCTCCAACACTTCCATCACCTCACATTCCGATGGATGTTGTTGTGCACCAAGCCATTTCAAAAAGGCCGTGAGCGATGCACCATCGCGCTGATGTGCGGCGCGCATGCCTTCTATTTCGGCGCTATTTTTAATCGCTTTCATCAGTTGTGTGGGGTCTGGCTTTTCAATGATCTTTGCACCCGCCCGCTCGGCCTTGCGGAAAAACCATTCTGCCGCTGCGCTGGCATCCAGCATCACTTTGGTGCCCCCCACCAGCATCTGGCCTAAGGTCGCTTCCATATCCTCCATTGCCACCACTTCACTATTTAAACCATCCGCCCACGCGTCTGATGCACGCGGATAGGTAAACACCATCAAACGATCATTCACATCCAGCCACGCAAAGCACAGCGCCATCGGGTTAAATGCAATGTCAGCACCTCGGATATTGAGCAGCCAATGAATGCCATCGGGCAATGTAAGAATCACACCTTGCGCACCGTGGGATTTTAATTCCGCAATCACCCGCGCGCGTTTGCTGGCCGATGATTCGCCAGCTAACTCCAGCGGATGCGGCATAATCGGTGCACTGGGCGGTGCGGGTTGATCATGCCACAGCGTATCAATCAGGTTTTTTTTCAGCGCGAGCAGCTTGATGCCAGCAGACTCCAACGCCTCGCGCCAGCGGCGCACCTGCGCACGTGTATGCAGCCACGGATCAAACGCCACCACCTGCCCCGCCACCAGATGTTTCATCAGGCACGCATGCAGCGGCACATCGGAGCTATTGAGCACTTCATAGGCCGCATCCATCGTTTGTGCGGCTTGCAGCGTGTAGCGGCCATCCACCAATAGCGTCGCATGTTTATCGTTTTTGGGAGTGCCCCACACCACCGCCGTGCCTGCTGATCCCGAAAACCCACTCAACCATTCGAGCCGCTTGGCGTAATCTGGCGTATATTCGCCCTGAAACTCATCATTCACCGGCACTAAAAATGCCGCAATGTCTTGTGTCTCAAGGGTGTGGCACAGTTTGGATAAACGCTCGTTCGGGGCTAAGATTGTCATGGAAATGTCACTTGATTCAAAGTTGGCTATGCCTACAATAGCGCGACATGAACGCAATGGCACATAAAAAAACGCATCCTTTCTCTCGTCTCTTTTTGATGGTGCTGGGGCTGTGCGTTTTCACACTCACTATGTCACACGCCGAATCGTCTAAACGCTTCAAAAGCTCGCTTGCTCAAGCGCCGTTTAAGCCTGCGATGATCTATGTGACGGGCGAACAAGACTCGGATCGTGCATTCATTGAGATGGCGCGCAGCGGGGCGTTGCGTGCCAAAAAAGAACTGGGCATCGCGTTTGAAGAATATCGCTTGCCTGAAGATGAAGACCCCACCGAATTTTTACGCAGCGTGGCCGAAAAAGGTTATTCGCCGATTATCGCGGTGGGTTATCAGAATGTGGTTCCAGTGCTGACACTGGCCGAAAAATTCCCCAAAACGCATTTCACCGTGATCGATGGGCTGGTGCCACCTTTATATCAGAACGTCCAATCAATTATTTTTAAAGATCACGAAGGGGCATTTTTAGTTGGTATGATTGCAGCCTACACCAGCAAATCCAATCATATCGGTTTTGTGGGTGGAATGGATGTGCCGTTGATCCGTAATTTCAGTTTAGGCTATTTGCAAGGCGCTAAATTTGTGCGCCCCAACATTCAAGTCTCCATCGATATGGTGGGCGACACGGCAGAAGCGTGGAGCCAACCGGACGTGGCGTACGACCTTGCCACCAAGCAATATAAAAACGGTATCGATGTGATTTTCACCGCAGCCGGAGGCTCTGGCCTTGGCGTGTTGCGCGCAGCCGATGACGCCAAGGCGCTGGCGATTGGCGTCGATACCAACCAAAACGCACTGTATCCTGGCCACGTGCTGACCTCGATGGTAAAACGGGTGGATAATGCGGTGTTCGATGCGATGAAAACCTCATTCAAAGGCGATTGGCAAGCGGGGATTAAATCGCTGGGATTAAAAGAATCCGCGCTCGATTTTGCGGTCGATGAAAACAATAAAAACCTGATTACCGAGGAGCTCATCGAGCAGGTGCTCATCACCCGCGAGCGCATCATCAATGGGCTGATCGAAGTGGAAATGTATAGCCCGAATTAGGCCCTTTTCTTCTGCACTTTGCTCATGAACTTTTCCACATCGATAATGCAGCGCTCATGCATGCCTTCGCCGATGACTTCTTTGCCATCAAAACATTCCACCTCAAACAATAGTTTGCGGCCATCGATTGCCACCAGCTCCACCTGCGCACGCAACGTGTGGCCAAGCGGAGTGGCTGCGCAGTGGCTCACATCAATATCGGTGCCCACGCTGCGCTGCCCTTCTTTCATATAAGGCTCAAGCGCCTGCACGCATGCCCACTCGAT
>JAKFUW010000273.1 GCA_021732545.1 Alphaproteobacteria bacterium
GTGAACCAACCAACCAGACCCCGTCATTCGACGGGGTGACAGTCTTGGGGAATTTTAAAGTGAAACGACACTATCTAAAACGACAACCGTGCTTTGATGGCTGCGCCGAGTGTGCCGTCATCAAGGTAATCGAGTTCGCCGCCGATGGGAATGCCTTGTGCGAGCTGCGAGATTTTCACATTCGAATCACTGAGCCTGTCCATAATATAATGCGCGGTGGTCTGGCCCTCTACAGTGGCGTTGGTGGCTAAAATAACTTCCACGATCTCCCGTGATTGCGCGCGGCGCAACAGTGCCGGAATAGCAATGGCTTCCGGTCCTCTGCCATCAATCGCCGAAAGCGTGCCGCCCAGCACATGATAGCGCCCTTTAAACATGCGGCTGCGCTCAATTGCCCACAGATCGGCCAGATCTTCCACCACGCATAAAATACTCGCATCGCGGCGATCATCGGTGCAAATTGCGCAGGGATTCTGGCTATCGAGATTACCACACACCGTGCAGGTTTGCAGATGCTCCATCGCGTGTTGCATGGCGATGATCAGCGGGTGCATGAGCTGTTCTTTTTTGCGCACCAGTTGCAGCACCATGCGCCGCGCCGAGCGCGGGCCAATGCCTGGCAGTTTGGTGAATTGTTGAATTAGTGCGTCGAGTGAGGACATAGGACGAAATTACGAAAAGACGAAGACACGAAGGCACGAGAATATAAAGGTAGACATTATTTTATTTCGTGTCTTCATGACTTCGTGCTTTCTTGTCTTCGTCAATTAAAACGGTAACTTCATGCCAGCGGGCAGTTTCATGCCGCCGGTGACATCGCCCATGGCGCTTTGCATTTCGCTATCGGCTTTGTCTTTGGCATCGTTGTGCGCGGCGATGATCAAATCCTCCAACATATCTTTTTCGGATGCATCCATAAGCGACGCATCGATGTTGATCGCAGTCATTTTGCCTTTACCCGTCAGGGTGAGTTTCACGGCACCGCCACCTGCTGCACCTTCAAATTCTTTGGCGTCCATTTGTGCCTGAAGTTGAGTGAGTTTAGTTTGCATATCTTGTGCTTGTTTCATCATTTTTTGAATGTTCATGATGGTTCTCCTATGTTTGGTATTCGCTCTGCGCTAGCGCAATCGCTCATACCGTGGGTGTGATATCAATAATTTCTGCGCCGGAAAAAGTTTCTTTCACCGCAACAATCGTCGGGTGCGATTCGATATAAGCGCGCAGTTGTTGTTTGGCTTTTTGGGATTGATCAAACACAGTCGGTTCGCCCGCTTCATCGCTGAAAGACACCTTCCAGATTTTTCCCGTCCACTCACCCAAACATCTGCCCACGCGTGCAGCAAAATCGGCGGGCACATGATTGATGGGGTGAAGTTCCAGCACGCCAGATTCGCAGCGCACCATTTGCATATCGCGGTAAAGATGGCTGTATAAAATCGCCTCGCGCTTTGCTTCAAACAGTGCGATGATGTGCGCAAAATTTTCAGGATTGGGAAGTTCTACGAGCGGCGCGAGTGCCAGTGCCTGCGGTTCAATTTCGTGTTTCACCGCCAATGCCAAATTGCCGCGATGGCTGCTGCTGGGCGCGTAGGCCGAAGATGCTGCAGATGGTGCGTGCGAGTGACCTGCCACATCGAGCGATGACACGGATGCCGCACCAATGCGCGCAGCAGTGGCGGTAGATAATTCCATTTTATCGAGTGTACGAATCATCTCAGCCGGACTGGGCAAAGTAGAGGCATGCGCAAGCCGGATGATCACCATTTCAAGCGCGGCATGTGGGTGCGGCGCATGTTTGATTTCGCCAAGGCCTTTGAGCGCCATCTGCCAAAAACGCGTGAGCGCGGTCATATCGAGCCCGCCTGCCAGATTCAGTGCGCGTTGCTGTTCAATGTCGGAATAGCGGGTGTCAGCTGCGAGTTTTGGTGCGAGCTTGATGCGGGTGAGATAATGCAGCAGCTCCAGCATTTCCTGCATCACCAATAATGGGTCCGATCCGTTGCTGTAATGGTTGCGAACGATGTCCATGGCGGTGACGATCTCGCCTTTAAACATGGCTTCTAACACATCGAGCGTTTGCGAATGTTCAGCCATACCCAGCATCGAGCGTACCGTATCGGCGCTGATGGAAACATCGGATGCGCCATCAGCACACAGCGCAATCGCTTGATCGAGCAATGACAACGCATCGCGCACCGAGCCTTGGGCGGCAGTCGCAATCAGCATCAGGCTCTCGTCTGAGGCCGCCACCGATTCATGCCCGCAGATAGTGCTCAAATGGGTTTGAAGTTCTGCCACATCAAGCCTGCGTAAATCAAAGCGCTGGCAACGCGACACAATGGTGACAGGGATTTTGCGAAGCTCGGTGGTGGCGAAAATAAATTTCACATGCGCGGGCGGTTCTTCGAGTGTTTTAAGCAACGCGTTGAACGCGTTTTTGGTAAGCATGTGCACTTCGTCGATGATGTAGATTTTGTAGCGCGCACTGGTGGGCGCATAATGGACGGTATCGATAATTTCGCGGATGTCATCGACACCCGTGCGCGACGCCGCGTCCATCTCCATCACATCAACATGGCGATCATCCAGAATCATTTTGCAATTGCTGCACACGCCGCAAGGCGAAGTGGTAGCGCCGCCATTACCATCGGCACCCAAACAATTGAGTCCGCGTGCAATAATCCGCGCCGTGGTGGTTTTGCCGATGCCGCGAATGCCGGTGAGCATGTAAGCGTGCGCAATACGGCCCGATGAAAAGGCGTTGGTCAGCGTGCGCACCAGCACATCTTGACCCACCAGATTATCAAAGTTCTGCGGGCGATATTTTCGGGCAAGCACGCGGTAGGGAGTGGACATTTTAGTTTCCAGTTGCGGGTTGCGAGTTGCGAGCACAACACGCTACCACTGACGACTGGCAACTGGCGACTGGCAACTCTTTTTATTTTCCACGACTCGCTCCGCGCTAACGCGACCGCTCGTGTGGGAGTGGCTGGCGGACGACCCGATGCGATATTCACTTGGGCTGCTGCCTTTCGGCCCTGACCCCTTGAGCGAGTACACCGCCCGCCGCCAACCGAATGTAGCTATAGCGCCAAAAGGCCACAACTGCCAAGTGTTTTAACGCATTATGTGGGTGATGATGGGGCGCAGGTTGAATCGGGGATTAAATTGGGCTAGTGTCATTAGTAAATGATTGAAATGTGGTGCGTCTGATTCTTGTTTAGTTTGTCACCCCGTCATGAAGACGGGGTGACAGGTCCGGAGGATGTTCCATTCTTGGTTTTGCGAAACTTACGATGACGGCTGAAAATAATAATAAAGGTTACATCTATGGCTAAACGACCCGTCGCTAATAAGCGCCCTGCACCGCGCGCAACGGCCAAACCTGCCCGCCCTGAATCCGCCTATCAGCGCTTTTTTAAAAGCCGTTTCCTTGAAGTGTTGGGTTTTGGCCTGATGGCCGTGGCTGTGGCGGTTGCTGCATCGCTCGTCACCCATCATTCGGGCGATCCGTCATTTAATCGCAGCGGCTATGATTCGCTTGAAAATGTGCTGGGCATAATGGGTGCCTACAGCTCGGATGTGTTGTTGCAAACGGTGGGGATTGCTGCGGCTTTGATGGTGGTGTGCCTGCTTAGTTGGGGCTGGCGCCTGATGAGCAAGCAGCATGTGCGCGGCTGGTGGATTCGGGTGAGCGCGATGCTGGGGGCGTTGATTAGCGTGTCGGCGCTGATGGCCTATTTGCCCGCATGGCCAACCTGGTCGATTGCGACGGGTTTAGGCGGCTCGATCGGGATGGTAGTGCAAAGCAAGCTAGGGGGCCTGATTACCGATTATGGCGTGATTGCGGTGATGGTGCTGATGAGCGCGGCGTTGCTGCCACTAGCGATTGGTTTGCGCCGCAAAGAATGGGTGATGTTAGCAGTGATGTTCAGCATGATTGCGCAAGGATTTTGGCGCGTGATGAGGTTGATTGGTCAAGCGCTGCGCGGGTCATCCTCGCGGGATGAAGAAGAGGATGAGCTGGATGAAGAAGATGAAAAACCAAGCCGTTTGGGTCGTGGTCGCGCGCAACTTCGCTCACCCGACGCCGCGCCCAAGCTGCATGTGAAAAAGATTGCTGCCAGAAAATTGGTGGATGATGACGATGACGAGGTGGCGGATTTTATTCCGGCGGCCAAAGCCACCCAAAGCTCGTTCGATTTGCGCGGCAGTTACGAAGGCTTTGAACTGCCCGATGTGGAATTGCTCAGCAAGGCATCTGCAAAGAACAAAAAGAAAAAAGTCAGCGAATCGTCACTCTCGCAAAATGCCGAATTGCTGGAAAAAACACTGGGCGATTTTGGCGTGAAAGGCGAAATCACCCGCGTGCGCCCAGGCCCCGTGGTTACGCTCTATGAACTCGAACCGTCGGCTGGAACCAAATCATCGCGGGTGATTGGATTGGCAGATGATATTGCGCGCTCGATGAGTGCGATTTCGGCGCGGATTGCGGTGGTGCCTGGTAAAAATGCGCTGGGCATCGAGATGCCAAATGTGGACCGCGAAACGGTCTATTTGCGCGAAATGTTTGAACATGAAACCTATAAAAATACTCAGGCTCGCTTGCCGCTTGTACTGGGCAAAGACATCAGCGGCGACCCGGTGATTGCGGATCTGGCGCGGATGCCGCATTTGCTGGTGGCGGGAACGACCGGTTCGGGAAAATCGGTGGCGATCAACACGATGATCATGTCGCTGGTCTATCACCTGACGCCTGAGCAATGTAAGTTCATCATGATTGACCCCAAAATGCTGGAACTATCAGTCTATGATGGAATTCCGCATTTGCTCTCGCCCGTAGTGACTGAGCCGGGTAAGGCGGTGGTGGCGCTGAAATGGACGGTGAAAGAAATGGAAAACCGTTATCGCCTGATGTCGAACCTTGGCGTGCGCAACATCGATAATTATAATAAACGCGTCAAAGATGCTGAGAAAAAAGGCGAGGAACTCTTTCGCACCGTGCAAACGGGTTTCGACCCCAACACCGGCAAACCGATCATGGAAAAAGTGGCGATTGATATGAACCCGCTGCCCTTTATTGTGGTGGTGGTCGATGAAATGGCCGATTTAATGTTGGTTGCGGGCAAAGACATCGAAACCTCGGTGCAACGCTTGGCACAGATGGCGCGTGCGGCGGGGATTCATATTATCATGGCGACGCAGCGGCCTTCGGTGGATGTGATAACGGGCGTCATCAAAGCTAACTTCCCCACGCGAATTTCATTCCAAGTGACGTCAAAAATTGATAGCCGCACCATTTTGGGCGAGCAAGGCGCTGAGCAATTATTAGGCGCCGGCGATATGCTTTATATGGCGGGTGGCGGGCGCATTCAGCGGGTGCATGGGCCGTTTATTGCTGATAAAGAAGTCGAAACCATTGTGTCGTTCCTGAAAACTCAGGGCGAACCGATCTATGTGGAAGATGTCACCAAAGAGGAAGAAGAGCTTGAGTTTGGTGGTGCAGGCGATGGCGAAGATGGCGATGACCGCGTGTTGTTCGATCAAGCGGTGCAAATAGTTTTGCGTGACCAGAAGGCTTCGACTAGCTATATACAACGCAAACTCAAAATAGGATATAACCGTGCTGCACGCCTTATCGATCAAATGGAAGAAGAAGGCATCGTGGGTCAAGCCAACCATGTGGGCAAGCGCGAAGTGCTGCACCGCCATGCTTCGTAAATGGTTTGATGCGTTGGCGAAAACGACATGTTCCTTCGTCTGTGCTGCTCACGCACATTTAAAGTGCGCTGCGCTGCTCGCCTCGGATACATGTCGTTTTCGCCAACGCCTGAAACCATTTACACAATCGTCTTTGCGAGGAGCCCGAAGGGCGACGCGGCAATCCATTATATTTATCATTCTGTTGGTTGCTGTAGTGCCTGCCCACGCCGCCGACCAAACCGCCACCCTCAAGCGCGTGGAAAGCTACCTCAACTCCATCACTACCATGACCGCAAAGTTCAATCAGATTGACCCCGAGGGTGCGCTCACGTCAGGCAAAATGTTCCTCAAACGCCCGGGCAAAATGCGCTGGCAATATAATCCGCCAACTCCGGTGCTGATGGTCTCTTCCGGTGACCAACTCACCTATTATGATTATGAGCTAGACCAACTCAACCAGATCCCGCTCGATGATTCGCTGGCTGGGTTTCTGGCGCGGCCTAAAATCAAACTCACCGATAAATCCCTTAAAATCTCGAATGTGATCGCCCAAGCCAATGCCATCCGCCTGACCATCACGCAGGTGAATAAGCCCGATGAAGGCACGCTCACGCTTGAATTATCGGATAACCCATTAAAAATTAATAATTTTATCATATCGGATGCCAATGACCGTAGCACGTCGGTTCAGCTTCAAGGTGCCCGTTTCGGTGACCCAATCGCTGATGAATTGTTTGTGTTTGATAATCCGCGCAAAAACCGCGCCCGAAAATATCGCAAGTAACCCCAAGACTGTCACCCCGCATATTACACGAGCGGTCGCGCTAGCGCGGAGCGAGTGGAATTAGTTGCGGGGTCTCCATCCGGCTGCGGGGGATGCCGCAACAAGTGCGGCAAGACAGTTAAGAATCAGTAGTCGTTTCTATCCACACCCTTTATTATTCATCAAACTGTCACACACAAAGGTGCTGCAATGCGCTATTCTACATTTATTAACAAATCATTAAAAAAACAGGATAGGGACCTATGACCATTTCAGCAGAACATGAAGTAATTTCCGACATGATTATGTCGATGATGGGTGTGGATCGTCTGGCCTATGTAAAGTCGGTGCACGATGAAGACGACACCTATTATGCGGTCTATGCCGCAGACGGCACCCGCCTTGCAACCTTCGATTGCCGCGACGAAGCCTTCTGCACCGTCCGCAAGCACAATCTCACTCCGGTGAGCATTCACTAAACACACTATTTCCATCTTCGCTCTTTAAGTTGAGGTAGGCACGCTCTATATAAGGGGTAGTTTAACCCTGACGATGGAGATGTTATGTTTACCCTTTATGCTAAAAACGGAACCTGCTCGATGGCCGTTCATGTGCTGTTGAACGAATTAAATCAACCCGTTACCATGATCCCTCATACGGTAGGTGATAAGGTGAATCCTGAATTGCTGAAGATAAACCCGCGTGGTCAGGTGCCTGTACTTAAAAAAGATGATATGCTGATGCGCGAAGGCGGTGCTATGCTCACATGGCTATGCGATGAATATAACAGCCCGCTTCTGCCTCGCAAAGGCGCTGAGCGCGCCAATGTGCTGCAATGGCTGATGTTTGCCAATGCCACGCTTCATCCTGCTTATGCGCGTGCGTTTTTTGTAATGCGCAATGCACAGGCCGATAAAGACGCGATGCTAAAAACAGCAGTTGAGGCCATTCAAATCATGTGGAACGAAGTGGAAGAACAGCTGCAAAAAACTGATTATGTGTGTGGTAAGGAATGTTGCGTTGCCGATATTTTGCTGACCGTGATTGCCAACTGGTCGCAATATATCCCGATGCCAATTAGCTATGGTGCCAAAACCAAAGCGATGTTCTCGCGCGTAATCGCTCGCCCATCCTACCAAAAAGCGATTGAAGTGGAGCAGGTGGAATACAAAGCCGCTGCATAAGTTTGGTTTGGTTTTTTTAGAGAAAGGGGAGGGCACACGCCTTCCCCTTTTTTATTCATCAAACTGTCACACGTTAGGTCAGCACACTGTGT
>JAKFUW010000180.1 GCA_021732545.1 Alphaproteobacteria bacterium
TCCCTTATCCCCATCTCTAGCGGGATTTTTCCTAAAAACGGCACGTTATTTTTAGCAGCTAAGGCTTCGCCTCCACCTGCGCCAAACAAAGCGTGGCGCGCGCCTTGCGGGTCTTCAAAATAGCTCATATTCTCAATCACGCCAGCGATGGGAATGTTGACGCGTTCGAACATCGTAAGGCATTTTTGCGCATCGGCAGTGGCGATTTCTTGCGGGGTGGTCACGATAATCGCCGCATCAATCGGCGCTTGCTGCGCGAGCGTTAAGTGAATATCGCCCGTACCGGGTGGCAGATCGATGAATAAAATATCGAGTGGTGATTCGGCGCTTGCCCAGCGCACCTGCCGCAGCATCTGCACCAGCGCCTTGGTTACCATGGGACCACGCCAGATGGCAGCCTGATCGCTGGATAAATGCCCCATCGACATGCTGGCGATGCCGTGCCCGAAAATGGGAAGCATCATAGCGTCTTTCACTTCGGGCTGCCCCGCATGGGCAATACCGAGCATGCGCGGAATGGAGGGACCGTGAATGTCGGCATCCAAGATGCCCACGCGTAAATCTTGCGCCGCGCACGCATGAGCGAGATTGACGGTGGTGGTCGATTTCCCCACGCCGCCCTTGCCCGAACCCACCGCGATGATGCGCTTCACATGGGCAATCGGTTCGCGATTCCAGATGGCGGGTTTGCGGATTTCAGGTGCGGTCATTATTTTTTACATTCTGTTGTTGAAGCAAGATGCGTATATCACTATAACTGTGCGCGTATTAAATCAATAAAGGCTTTAGCTTATGTCTTTCCTTCGCCTGATGATGTTGAGTATGGTGATGTGGATGAGTGTATCGCCCGCGAGCGCGCAAATGCAGAATATGAAAATTGATCCGGCGCTGATGCAGCAGATGATGCAGGCGCTTGAAAATCAGGAAGTGAATATCAAACAATATCGTGATTCAGGCCGCAATAACTGCGACGAAACACGCTTTGTCGCGTGCGAAGCTGGCTATGATTGCACCACAATGGGCTATGACGGGAAACAATCGACTTCGAGCATTCAAGGCATGAAGTTTGGCAAATGCCATGTCACCACACTTAACCACGATGGCTCAACCGGTGATTGCCGTTTCACGCGCGCTTTGATGGCGCAGATGATGTCGCTCTATCAACGTGATACCGTCAAGATCGGCGAGGCGACGGCCATGGGTAACCGCGTGATGAACGATTGTAAATTCCACGATAAGGCGGGAAATCCCGTCACGATGAAAATTCCAACGCTAGGAGCAGCGCAATGACAAAAGGTAATGGAAATCGGGGTCCATGGGGTAATGGTCCAACCGGTGGCGGATCATCAGGCGGCGGTGGCGGCGGGTATCGTCCTGAGCCTCCTCAGGCCGATCTGGATGAAGTGTTGCGCAAGGCTCAACAAGCTTTTAAAGGTATGTTTGGAGGTGGAGCTGGCGGAAGCTACAGTGGTGGTAATGGCAGCAGTGGCCGTACTTTGATTTTAGTAGGTTTGGCGATGCTGGTGCTGTGGATGGCATCGGGCATTTATCGCGTCAATTCCGATGAGTTGGGCGTGGTGTTGCGCTTTGGAAAATATCACCGCACCGCAAGCCCTGGATTAAATTATCATTTCCCCTATCCCGTCGAAACGGTTCAGATTCCAAGCGTTACCAGCGTGAATAAAGTGGAAGTTGGCTTTCGCTCAGGCTTGTCTGAAACGGGTGGCCGCACCTTCGATAAAGAAAGCCTGATGCTGACCGGTGACCGCAACATTGTTTATATCGATTTTGAGGTGCAGTGGAAAGTAGATGTCAATAGCCCTGAGGACTTTTTGTTCAATGTCCGCGACCCTGCGGGAATGATCAAGCCGGTGGCCGAAAGCGCGATGCGCGAGGTGATTGGCCGCAATGATCTGGGCGATATTCTCACCACCGCGCAATCGAAAATCGCGGAAGAAACCAAAAACATCATGCAGGAAATGCTCGATTCCTATGATGCAGGAATTGAAATTATTGCGGTCAACTTAAGTAGGCCTGATGTGCCAGCACCAGTAATTGACGAGTTTCAAGACGTCAAGCGCGCGGAGCAAGATCGCTCAACGGCGGAAAGCGTGGCGGAAGGTTATCGTAATGAAATCATTCCGCGTGCCAAGGGTTTGAGCGTGAAGATGATTCAGGAAGCCGAAGCCTATAAGAACAAAGTGGTGGCGGAAGCACAAGGGGATGTGGCGCGATTTTTATCGGTTTATGATGAATATAAACTCGCCAAAGACGTCACCCGCAAACGCATTTATTTAGAGACAATGGAAGAGATGATGTCGGGGATGCAAAAAGTCATCGTCGATCAAAAATCAGGCAATGGTGTGCAGCCTTATTTGCCGCTGCAACAACTGCAACCTAAAGCGGCTAAGTAAAAGGAGTTTATGATGAGTAAATGGACAGTGTTAGGTGGCGTGTTGGCGGTGATTGCCGTGGTGATTTATCAAAGCGCCTTCATCGTCACGCAAACGCAGCAAGCGTTGGTGGTGCGTTTTGGTGATATTCAGCGCGTGGTGAAAGCGCCTGGAATTGCGTTTAAAATGCCGTTTGTCGATGCGGTGGAATTTTTCGATAATCGCCTGCTCGAATTTAATGCGCAGCCACAGGAATTTATTACCAAAGATAAAAAAGCCGACGTCGAAGAGCGTGTGGTGATCGATGCGTTTGTGCGCTATCGCATCGTCGATCCCGTCAATTTTTATCAGGCGGTGCGCGACGAAGCGAACTTGGAAAGCCGTCTGAGCAGTATTGTGGTGTCGAACATGCGTAAAGTGATCGCGCAAAATTCGCTCAATGATATTTTGTCGATTAAGCGCAGCGAAATCATGCGCGAGATTCTGGTGGCAGTGAACCGTCAGGCGACGAGCGAAACGGTGGAGCAATTCACTGCCGATCAGGCCGAAGACAATGCCAAGCAGCGTCGCCGACGTCAAGGGTTTGGCATCGAGATTGTGGATGTACGGATTATGCGCGCTGATCTGCCCGAAGATATCAGCCAATCGACCTATGAGCGGATGCGTAAAAACTTCACCAAAGAAGCACAAAAATTTCGTGCCGAAGGCGAAGAAAAAGGCCTTGAAATTCGCTCAGGCGCCGAACGTGACCGCACCGAGATTTTAGCCAAAGCGCAAAAACAATCGCAGATCACCAAAGGGCAAGGCGATGGAACGGCCGCGAAAATTTATGCCAAAGCTTTTAGTCAAGACCCTGACTTTTTCGAATTTTACCGCACCATGCAGGCTTATCGCAAAACGCTCAAACAAGGCGACACCACCTTGATTATGTCGCCTGATAGTCAGTTTTTGCGGCAGATGGATTGAAACGAGTCATTGTGATTGGTCCCGGTTTTTTCCCTCCCCTTCTAGGGGAGGGTCAGGGAGGGGTTAGGGCCTAGCGAGAGCGATGCCTTTGTCTCTACCCCCACCTCAATCCTCCCCCACAGGGGGAGGAAGAAGTCTCATGGTTTTTGAGTGAATATAACACGAGTTTTACCTCTTTACATTTGTAGCTTTAAGCCTATATGCAACATAGATCATCTAGTTTTAGCGGAGATGTTATGCTGAGTTTGCGCGCGGTTTTTTGGATGATATGTCTGGCGTTGCCGGTTGCGGCTAATGCCACTGCCACGCCTGCCAGCTTTGCCGATTTAGTCGAACGCCTGTCACCCGCAGTGGTGAATGTTTCGACCACGCAAAAGGTTAAATCGCCACAAGGGATTCAATTTAAATTCGAAGGTGTTCCCAACAGCCCTGAGTTTGAACCATTCCGCGAATTTTTCAAACAATTTGGTGGCCAGTTGCCCCACGGTATGGTGCCTGAAGATGCGCCCTCGCGCGATGTGACGTCGCTAGGGTCGGGTTTTATCATCGATGAAACGGGTTATGTGGTCACCAATAATCATGTGGTGGCCAAGGCCGATTCGGTGACCGTGACGTTGCATGATGATACTAAATTTGAAGCTAAAATTATTGGGCGCGATGCGAAGACTGATCTGGCTTTGCTCAAAATTGAATCAAAAAAACCACTGCCATTTGTGACTTTTGGCGATTCCGATACCATGCGTGTGGGCGATTGGGTCATTGCGATTGGTAATCCGTTTGGCCTTGGTGGCTCGGTTTCGGCGGGGATTGTCTCGGCGCGTTCGCGCAATATTAATGCAGGCCCGTTTGATGATTTTATCCAAACCGATGCGGCGATTAATCGCGGCAATTCGGGTGGGCCCTTGTTTAACATTAAGGGCGAAGTGGTTGGCGTGAATTCGGCGATTTTCTCACCGACAGGCGGTAATATCGGGATTGGCTTTTCGATTCCATCAGCGCTGGCGCAACCCGTGCTCAAACAGTTGCGCGAATTTGGCCGCACCCATCGCGGCTGGTTGGGCGTGAAGATTCAACTCGTAACGCCCGAAATCGCCGATAGTTTAGGCTTAAAAGAACCTGCGGGTGCGTTGGTGCTAGACGTGAACAAAGGCAGCCCTGCTGAAAAAAGCGGCATTAAAGCAGGCGATGTGATTTTGAGTTTGGATGGCCAACCCATCAAAGAAATGCGTAATTTGCCTCGGTTGGTTGCTGAAACCAAAATCGGTAAAAAAGTGATGATTGAAATCTGGCGCAAAGGTGCCAAGCAATCGGTGCCGCTGACGCTGGGTGAGATGGATGAAAAAGAAACCAAAAAAGCCGATGCAGGTGATGATACAAGTACTGCAACCGAGCAAGCCTCGCAGGAAGCGGCAGGCATGGCGCTGGTGCCGCTGACTGATATATTACGCAGCCAGTTGGGAGTGAGTTCTGCGGTCAAAGGATTGCTGGTGGCAAAAGTCAAACCAGATAGCGCGGGCTCGCGCGCCGGTGTGCGGCGGATGGATGTGGTGCTGGAGCTCAATCAGCAGCCTGTGGTGTCGGTCGATGCGCTCAAGCGCGCACTGAGTGCAGCACGTTCTCAGGGCAAAAAATATGCACTGATGCGGATTATGCGCGGCAATATTATTGCGTTTGTGACGATTGAGACCAAGTAGGCATTTTCGTCATCGCGAGCATTTTCACTGTGAAAATGCGTGGCGATCCATGGATTGCCGCGCCGAAGCGTGAACGCTTCTCCTCGCAATGACGTTTAATTTACCCACTCGTCACGTGCATAGCCTTGCACAAATAATAGTGCGCTTAAATCATTGTGATTAATGACCGCACGCGCTTGCGCCTGCACCACGGGTTTAGCATGATAAGCGACACCCAAACCCGCCTTCAGCAACATCGGCAAATCATTCGCGCCGTCACCCACTGCGAGTGATTCGGACAATCCAACGCCGCGCTGTTCGCAGCATGCAATCAATGATGCGCGCTTGGCATCTTTATCTAAAATCGGGTCAGCGACTTCGCCACTTAAATGTCCATCGCGAATGATGAGCGTGTTGGATTGATCTTCATCAAATCCTAATTCCTGCGCCACTCGCGACGTAAAAAAAGTAAATCCGCCCGACACCAGTAGGCAATAAGCACCCGCATGATGTTTCATGGTAGCAACCAACGTGGCGGCACCTTCCATGAGTGTGATGCGTGAATCATAGACTTGCTGCAAGGTGGATTCGGGCAAACCTTTGAGCAGCGCCACACGCTCAGCCAACGCCTCTTTGAAATCAAGCTCGCCATTCATCGCGCGTTCGGTAATCTCGGCGACATGCGCTTTGATGCCCGCATAATCTGCCAGTTCATCGATACATTCTTGATGAATGAGCGTGGAGTCCATATCGCTCACCAGCACGCGCTTGCGACGATGCGCGGTGGGTTGGGTGACGATGTCAAACCTTTCCTCTGTGGTGGTTTCCATCATCACCTTCCAGTCTTCATCATCAATCGGTTCGCGGTGAAAAATATCGAACGCCATCCCTTCTTGTAGCCACTGCCAATGCAGCCCCGATGGAATGGTGGTCATCATCGCAAATTCGGCCAGATTGCCATTGAGTTTTAATTTACGGTTTTTTCCTTTGATAAAAGTCGTTACATAAGGGCAATGAGCAAAAACCATATGGATTCACCTATCTTCGTATTAATGGGACCGACTGCCAGCGGCAAGTCGGCGCTTGGCATGGTGTTAGCGCAGAAATTAAACGCTGTCATCCTCAATGCCGATACCATGCAATGTTATGCCGATTTGCGCACCATTACCGCAAGGCCATCTGAGGCGGATGAGGCGACAACCGAACATCAGCTTTATGGCATGTGGAGCGCCGATGTGATTGGCAGCGCGATGCTGTGGCAGGAAGCGGCGGTGGCGGCGATTAGGTCGGTGATTGCAAGTGGAAAAACCCCGCTGTTGCTGGGTGGAACGGGGATGTATCTGCAAGGCCTGACGAAAGGCATCGCGCCAGTGCCTGCGATTTCAGCACAGGTGCGAGAGAAAGTAAGAAATTTGTCACCCCGTCGTATGACGGGGTCCGGATGCCGTCATGAAGACGGCATGACATTGTATGAACATCTTCAAGCGCTCGACCCCGCCATGGCCGCGCGCCTGAAAGCAGGGGATACGCAGCGGATTGCGCGGGCGCTTGAGGTGATATTGGAAACAGGAAAGAGCCTCGATTACTGGCACCAACAGCCGATTCAAACCCTCTTTAAACCAGAACAATTTCGCTATGCCTATATCGATATTGCGCGGCAAGAGGTGTATGCGCGCATTGATTGGCGGTTTGATCAGATGATGCAGCAAGGCGCGCTTGCTGAGGTGGAGGAATTGATGCACCGCCTTGATCCGTCATTGCGAGCCGCAAAGCGGCGTGGCAATCCAGAGGCGGCAGATAGTGAAGATGGATTGCTTCGCAGCCAAGAGCCTGCTCGCAAAGACGCCTTGAGTATCTATCCTATCCTCAAAGCCCATGGCGTGCCTGAATTGATGGGCTATCTGCGTGGTGAGCGTAGCCTCGATGACTCAGTGGACAAAGCCAAACAACATACCCGCAACTACGCCAAACGCCAGATGACGTGGATTCGTAATCAATGCGCAGGGGCAGGGGTGATTGCCTATGGTGCCAACCCAATCACGTTGGATGAGGCTTGCTTTTTGCCGCTAACCTCGCATAAATAGCGCAGATCAGATGCACAGGGGCGAATAATCATGGAATCTCAGGAAATGAACGGCGCGGAAATGGTGATTCGCGCCATGCTCGATAACGGTACCGATGTGGTGTTTGGCTATCCGGGTGGCGCGGTGCTGCCCATTTATGACGCGCTGTTTAAGCAAAATCGCTTGCGCCACATTCTGGTGCGCCATGAGCAAGCCGCAACCCACGCGGCTGAAGGCTATGCGCGCTCGACCGGCAAGGTGGGTGCGGTACTGGTGACCTCGGGGCCGGGCGCGACTAACACCGTGACAGGCCTGATGGACGCGCTGATGGATTCGATTCCGCTGGTGTGTGTAACCGGCCAAGTTCCAAGCCATCTAATTGGTTCCGATGCGTTCCAAGAAGCCGACATTACCGGCATCACGCGTTCATGTACCAAGCATAATTATCTGGTCAAAGACATCAACGATGTGGGCCGCATCATGAATGAGGCGTTTTATATTGCGGCAACGGGCAGGCCTGGCCCTGTGGTCGTCGATATCCCCAAAGATATTCTGAACGCACTGGGCACTTATCGTGGCAAAGCATCGGCCAAGCGTGCATAATATCAGCCTAACAGTAAACACGTTCAGAAG
>JAKFUW010000012.1 GCA_021732545.1 Alphaproteobacteria bacterium
AAAGCGCCGCCTGAGAACATGTTGAATACACCAAGCACCCCGCCTTGCATTTGCTTGAAAATCTGCTCCAGCACCAACGGATCAACACCCGGAATTGGAATATAGGTGCCAAGGCGGTAGACCAGCAACGCGCCGATTACAAACAGAATGCGTTGCTTGAGTTCAGTTGCTTTCGAAAACATGCCAATATTCATGTTCGCGGCTAAGCGTTCGGCAGCAGACGTCATGTGTATTCCTTTATGATATAAATCATGAGAGACATCTCATGCGCGGCTAGACTAACCATATTAAACGATAGGTGTAAAGTCTTTACGCAGCCACCGCAGGTGCGGGAGCTGTCACTGTGACGGCACCTTTTGCATTCGATATTTTCAAGATTGCCGTGGGTGACGCTTTGGTCACTTCGATGGTGATTTTCGCGGTGATATCGCCGGTTGCCAGCAACTTCAAACCGTTTTTATTCGCACGCACCAAGCCTGCATCCACCAGCACCGCGTGGGTGATGGGTTTGGACGCATCGAGGCGTTTATCGTCGATCGCGCGTTGCAGTGCATAGACGTTAATTTCCGCATATTCCACGCGAGCAGGATTCGAGAATCCGCGCTTTGGCAAGCGACGGTGAATCGGCTGCTGGCCACCTTCAAAGCCTTTGATCGCCACACCAGTACGCGCTTTTTGACCCTTGTGGCCACGGCCACAGGTTTTGCCTTTGCCCGAACCAATACCACGACCCACACGCATGCGGCCTTTGCGAGCGCCATCATTATCGCTGATTTGATTGAGTTCCATGGTCTTATCCTTCTCGTTAACGGCAACGCTTTTAAGCGCCGCGCCTTACATTTATGCTTCAATAATCCGCACCAGATGGTGCACGCGTTTAATCATTCCGCGCACCGCTGGCGTATCTTCGAGTGTGCTGGTGCGATGGCGCTTATTCAGGTTCAAACCAATCAGGGTCTGGCGCTGATACGCAGGGCGGCCAATGGGGCTGCCGATTTGCTCGATCGTCACCGTATTTTTGGTAGCGGTTTTTTTAATTGCTGCTGATGCCTTCGCCATGACGCTTATTCCTTACTCTGCGCTTGCCGCGACCGTAGCGCTGCCGCGCTGGCCAGACTCACGACGTTCAACAATATCACCCACTTTTTTGCTACGGCGGCTTGCCACCGAGCGAGGAGAATTCACCAATTTGAGCGCAGCAAACGTTGCTTTCACCATGTTGTGCGGATTCGACGAACCAGTCGATTTTGCCACCACATCGTGAATGCCCAGCGATTCAAAAATCGCACGCATGGGGCCACCCGCAATGATACCAGTACCCGCTGGCGCACTACGCAAAATCACCTTGCCCGCACCGTAATGCGCTTTGATATCATGGTGAATGGTGCGCGCTTCTTTGAGCGGAATTTTAATCATGTTTTTGCGCGCATCTTCGGTCGCTTTACGCACCGCTTCTGGTACTTCTTTGGCCTTGCCCGTTCCATAACCCACTTTGCCTTTGCGATCACCGATCACCACCAGTGCAGCGAAGCCAAAACGACGGCCACCTTTCACCACTTTAGCAACGCGGTTTACTGCGACCAGTTTCTCGACCATATCCGATTCGGTTTTGGTCTGCGAGGTTGTGTAGGATTCATGTGCCATAAGTCTAATTATCCTTTAAAATTGCAATCCAGCTTCGCGAGCCGCTTCAGCCAAAGCCTTCACACGCCCGTGAAACAAATAAGCGCCGCGGTCAAACACCACGCGCTCCACTTTTAATTCTTTACCACGCTTGGCAACCAGTGCGCCCACGGCTTTCGCCGCTTGCACCGATGCACCATTTTTAATTTTCTCACGCAGATCTTTTTCAGCGGTCGAGGCACATGCCAGCGTTTTACCCGCGCGATCATCGATCAGCTGCGCATAAATATGCTGGCCTGAGCGGAACACGGTCAAACGAATCCGGTCAGCCGCTTGTTTGCGGATCCGGGTGCGTACACGCATTTTGCGGCGTAATTCTGCTGATATCGGTTTCATAGTCTTATCCTTATTTATTTCTTCTTGCCTTCTTTACGACGAATTTTCTCGTCGGAATATCTCACACCCTTGCCTTTATAAGGCTCAGGTTTACGCAGTGCGCGCAGCTCGGAAGCCACCTGCCCTACTTTTTGCTTATCTGCACCCGAAATGGTCACCGCTGTTGGGCGCTCCACCGTGCAGCTAATGCCTTGCGGCATCACATATTTGACTTCATGGCTGAAACCCAGCGACAAGGTCAGCACATTGTTAGCAAATGCGCATTTATAACCCACGCCCGTAATCTCAAGTGTGCGCGTAAATCCATCGGTGGTGCCTTGCACCAGATTTTTCACATTCGCACGAACCGTGCCCCACATCGCGCGAGCGCGTTGGCTATCATTGGCGGGCTTGACCCACACTTGGCCTGCGTCGATGGTGACATCCACATCGCCGGTAATCTGGGTGGAAAGCTCGCCCTTAGGGCCTTTCACCACAATGAAGTTGTCCTTCAGGGTGACGTGCACCTTGTCTGAAAAAGCAACCGGTAACTTACCTAAGCGTGACATGCCGTTATCTCCTGATCAATTTCTTTTGTTTGGTATTCGCTCTGCGCTAGCGCAACCGCTCATACCGACTTATATTAAAACACGCTACACAATACTTCGCCGCCCACATGCTGTTGGCGTGCTTCAAAATCAGAAAGCACACCCTTGCTGGTGGACAGAATCGACGTACCCAAACCATTGCGAACGCGTGGCAATGATTCGATCGAAGAATAGACGCGCAATCCACATTTAGAGATGCGGCGAATTTCTTTGATTGCGGGTGCGCCTTCAAAATATTTCAGCTCAATGTTCAGCTCTTGGCGGTTATTGCCAAGATCGGTCAAATGCGAACCGCGAATATAGCCTTCGCGCTCTAACGCATCACAAATATTTTTCAGCTTCTTTGATGCAGGAGCCGAAACTTTCGGCAAAAATGCACGCTGCCCGTTACGAATACGAGTTAGCATGTCTGCAATTGGATCGCTCATCGCCATTTTAGTCTCTCCTTTTTGGCATTCGCTCCGCTTTTTTGGGGTTCGCTCTGTGCTAACACAACCGCTCACCCAAAACCGCGACCGCTTATGCCGTTTACCAGCTTGCTTTTGTCAGACCAGGGATCTGACCAAAGTTACCCATTTCACGCAGCATGTTACGGCACATGCGGAATTTACGATAATAGCCACGTGGACGACCCGTCACTTCGCAGCGATTGCGCACGCGGTTAGCGGCGCTGTTACGCGGCAGCGCGGCCAACGTAAGTTGCGCTTGCATGCGCTCATCCAGCGGCAGATCTTTGTTCATGGTGATCGCCTTCAACTTCGCGCGGCGCGCAGCAAACTGTGCCACCTTCTTTGCGCGGTTATTGTTTTTGATAACGCAACTATTTTTTGCCATGACCTAGTCTCCTTTGTGTGGTGTTCGCTCCGCGCTAACGCGACCGCTCACACCGTACCTTTAAGCTTGTTTACGGAACGGAAAATGAAAGCCCTCAAGCAGAGCCTGGCATTCTTCGTTCGTGCGTGCGGTGGTGACAATCGTGATGTCCATACCGCGCACTTTATCCACGCGATCATAATTGATCTCGGGGAAAATAATTTGCTCTTTCAAGCCCATATTGTAGTTACCACGACCATCGAAGCTTTTGAGATTCAGGCCGCGAAAGTCACGAATACGCGGCATCGCCATATTCACAAAACGATCCAAAAATTCATACATATGGTCGTTACGCAAGGTTACCTTGCAACCCAGCGGCATGCCTTCACGCACTTTAAAGCTCGCTTCTGATTTTTTCGCTTTGGTGATGATCGGGCGCTGGCCTGCGATCAACGCCATTTCATCAGCCGCCGTTTTCACAACCTTGCTATCTTGCGTGGCATCGCCACAACCCATGTTCAGCACCACTTTTTGAACGCGTGGTATCTGCATGGTGTTTGTGTAATTGAACTTCGCTTGCAATGCAGGGCGAATTTCTTTTTCGTATGTTTCTTTCAGACGCGCGGCCATGTTATATACTCCTATTTTTTGGTATTCGCTTCGCGCTAACGCGACCGCTCATACCGTCATAATTTTTTAGCATTCGCTTTCGCGCAGCGCGACCGCTCATGCTGTTCTCCTTACGCCGTAACGGTTTCGCCAGAACGTTTGGCGACACGCACCTTGGTTCCGTCTTTTAACACCGAAAACCCAACGCGGGTTGGCTTGTTATCTTTAGGGTCAGCAATCGCCAGATTCGACAGATGAATCGAGGCTTCTTTGCTCACAATACCACCTTGGGCTTGCGCGTTTTGTTTCTGGTGACGCTTCACCAGATTCACGCCACGCACCACAGCGCGGTTTTCTGTAGGGATCACCTGCAGCACTTGCCCTGATTTGCCTTTGTCTTTGCCGGTAATCACCACCACGGTATCACCTGATTTAATTTTTGCTGCCATAGTTTTTAGTCTCCAGTTGCCAGTTGCCAGTTGCCAGTTAAGGCCTCCTTACATCTGTTTTCCTTCAACTCCTCTTGTTAGTGCCACGGTCATCACTGGCGACTGGCCACTGACAACTGATGACTGTTTTACAATACCTCAGGTGCCAATGACACGATTTTCATAAAGCGCTTCGCACGCAATTCGCGCGCTACTGGGCCAAAAATACGCGTGCCGATCGGCTCATTTTGTTTGTTCACCAACACCGCGGCATTGTGATCGAAACGAATCGAAGTGCCATCAGCGCGTTTGACTTCTTTGGCGGTACGCACGATGACCGCGCGGTGCACGTCGCCTTTTTTCACTTTGCCGCGTGGCAGCGCATCTTTCACCGACACCACGATGATGTCACCGATGGATGCGATGTTGCGGTGCGATCCGCCCAGCACTTTAATGCACTGCACCTGACGCGCTCCGGAATTATCGGCTACATCGAGCCGTGATTGCATCTGGATCATGGTATTATTATCCTTCTAGCACTGCCCAGCGCTTGGTTTTAGAAATGGGTTTTGACTCCACAATCTTCACCGCATCGCCCACCTTATAGGTGTTGTTTTCATCATGTGCGGCATAACGCTTTGAACGACGCACGATTTTATTATAAAGCGGGTGTTTGATTTTACGCTCAACGAGCACAATCACCGTTTTATTTCCCTTATCGCTCACGACTGAGCCTTGTAAAATCCGTTTTGGCATGGTCTGTCCTTTAAGCCGCTTTTTTCAGTTGTTTCAGCGCCGTCATCACGCGGGCCACATCGCGGCGCACCTGACGCACACGCGCCGTATTTTGCATCTCACCCGTCGCTTTTTGAAAGCGCAGGTTGAACAATTCTTTTTTCATGTAGCCAAGCATGTCTTTGAGCTCGTCACCTGATTTGCCTTTGAAGTCTTCCATCTGCATGATCTAACCCTCCACGCGTGCAACAAATTTGGTTTTAATCGGAAGCTTCGCTGCCGCGCGCTCAAAGGCTTCACGCGCCACGTCTTCGGGCACACCATCGAGTTCAAACATGATACGGCCAGGCTTCACGCGGCACACCCAACGATCAACCGAACCCTTACCTTTACCCATCCGTACTTCGGCGGGTTTGGCGGTGACGGGAACATCGGGGAAGATACGAATCCATAAACGGCCCACGCGTTTCATGTGACGGCTGATCGCGCGGCGCGCCGCTTCGATCTGGCGAGAGGTCACGCGCTCAGGCTCAAGTGCTTTGAGGCCGAATTGACCAAAGTTCAGCTGCGCGCCGCCCTTGGCATTGCCCTTGATGCGGCCTTTATGCTGCTTGCGATATTTTGTCTTTTTAGGCTGTAACATATCTTTATTCCACCATCTCTAAATTAAGACGCTTGACCAAGCATCGTCCCTGCTGCGGGAGTGCGAATGATCTGCTCTTCTTTCAAAATTTCACCTTTAAATACCCACACTTTAATCCCGATTACGCCATAGGTTGTGTGAGCCTTACCCAAACCATAATCCACATCGGCGCGCAGGGTATGCAGCGGCACGCGACCTTCACGATACCATTCCACGCGCGCAATTTCTGCTCCGCCCAAACGACCCGCGCAGTTAATACGGATGCCTTCGGCACCCAAGCGCATCGCCGATTGAACCGCACGCTTCATCGCACGACGAAACGCAATCCGGCGCTCAAGCTGCTGCGCGATGCCTTCTGCAATCAAGTGAGCATCGAGTTCAGGCTTGCGCACTTCCACGATGTTCAGCTGCACTTCACCGCTGCTGACCAGCTCGAGGTCTTTTTTCATCTTCTCGATATCGGCGCCTTTTTTGCCGATTACCACACCCGGGCGCGCCGTATGAATCGACACATGGGCTTTTTTACCGGGGCGCTCAATCACGATTTTGCTGATGCCAGCCGCACCGAGTTTCTCTTTCAGATATTTGCGAATACGAATATCTTCGTGCAGTTTATTGGCATATTCACCATCGGCATACCAACGCGAATCCCAGGTTTTATTGATACCCAGACGCAAACCAATCGGATTGACTTTCTGTCCCATTATTTCGTTCCTTCTTCTTTCACGACGATCGTCAAATGGCTGTATGGCTTCAAGATTTTGGCACCGCGACCGCGAGCACGCGCATGAAAGCGCTTCATCACGAAGCTTTTGCCAACATAGGCTTCTTTAACGACCAAACTATCCACATCGAGATTGTGATTATTTTCAGCATTCGCAATCGCTGACTGCAACGCTTTTTTCACATCGTTTGAAATGCGACGGCTGCTAAAGGTCAGCTGAGTCAAGGCGTTTTGCACGGGCAGCCCGCGAATCAGCGCCGCCACATAATTGAGCTTGATAGGGCTCACGCGGACATTGCGCAGCACAACCTTTGCCTCATCAGAAGCCAGAGCGCGTGGAGTAGCTTGCTTGCTCATAATCTACCTATTTCTTTGTTTTTTTGTCTGCACCGTGACCGGTGTAGGTACGGGTGGGTGAGAATTCACCAAATTTGTGGCCAATCATTTCTTCGGATACCATCACGGGGATGTGTTTTTTGCCATTATAGACGCCAAAGGTCAGGCCCACAAACTGGGGCAGGATGGTCGAACGACGCGACCACATCTGAATGACCTGATTTTTGCCTGAATTGCGGGCGACTTCTGCTTTTTTCAGCAGATAACCATCCACAAAAGGGCCTTTCCACACCGAGCGTGACATATGCTCTATCCTTCTCTTTTTTACTATTCTTTTTGTTCCGTTAAATCCCTCGCGGAGGCGGGAACATAACGGCGCTTGCCTTTCAGGTCAAGCAGATAATCAAGCCCTATCCTACTTTTTCTTCGCCTGATGGCGCGTGCGGATAATGAGCGTGTTCTGCTTGCGGGTTGAACGGGTCTTTTTACCTTTGGTAGGCTTGCCCCACGGGGTCACCGGATGGCGGCCACCTGAGGTTTTTCCTTCACCACCACCATGTGGGTGATCGACGGGGTTCATCGCGACCCCGCGAACGGTTGGGCGCCAGCCCTTCCAGCGGTTACGACCCGCTTTACCAATATTTTCGTTCTGGTGATCGGGGTTGGATACCGCGCCAATCGAGGCCATGCATTCCGCACGCACCAGACGCAATTCGCCCGAACGCAATTTAATATGCGCATAGCCCGAATCTTTACCCACGAGCTGAACG
>JAKFUW010000021.1 GCA_021732545.1 Alphaproteobacteria bacterium
GGCCTGACGATGAAGCTTGGGTCAGTCGCCAATTTTGGGTTGCAACTGCACGAAAACTTGATTCCTGTCGATACCGAAAAATTTGAAACGAGTGAGCCTGGCATTTTCGCGATTGGCGATATCAACCATTATCCGGGCAAACTCAAACTGATTTTATCAGGCTTTCATGAGGCCGCACTGATGGCGCAGCAAGCCTTTCGCTATTGCCGCCCCGATGAAAAATTACGCTTTCAATACACCACCTCATCGACGGATTTACAAAAGAAACTGGGCGTCAAATGAGCGTGAATATCACCATCCACGTTACCGACCGCGAGGGCGCGCTCCACACCTTGCAAGCACCTGAGGGTTGGCGCGTGATGGAAGTAATCCGCGATTATGGCTTGCCGATCAAAGCCGAGTGCGGCGGCGCGTGCGCCTGCGCCACCTGCCATGTCTATGTGGATGCGGCGTGGATGCCCAAATTATATCCCGCCAACAATGAAGAAATAAACATGCTCGATGAAGCCTTCGACGTGAAACCAAACTCGCGCCTTTCATGCCAGATACTCACCGCCACAGAGCTGGATGGCTTGCAGGTGACGCTTGCGCCAGATGGAGCATAGGAAACATTGGGGACACAATGCCTCTCGTCATTCCCCGAATTTTGCTATCTTACACGAGCGGTTGCGCTTTGCGCAGAGCGAGTGAAAAAGAAGCAAAATTATAGGGGAATCCAGCTTCTTCAGTCTATTTTCTGGATCGCCCTAGAGTTTGCCAAGTGCAAACTCGGGCGATGACGAGAGAGGAATGACGGACAAAGCTAGATTTCCATAGTCACCACCTGTTATTTTTGGTATAATGCACTTCATGTAAAATACATTAAAAGGGTGCAAAATGTATCAGGAAATCCAGCATGTTACCCCCCCCCCGCGCGTAACCTAGTGGCTGTCATACCGGTTGGCGAAGCCACACCGATATCCGGTTCAAAGATTGTCACCCCGCACTCGTTGCGGGGTCTCCAACCAGCAGGCGTGAGATGCCGCAACAAGTGCGGCATGACAACAGAGAGCGGCTTCTCGCTCGTTGAACTCTCCATCGTCCTCGTCATCCTCGGCCTGCTTGTGGGTGGTGTGCTCACTGGTCAATCGCTCATCCGCGCAGCGGAGCTGCGAAGTGTGACCACTGAATTTCAAAAATACCAAGCTGCCACCAACACCTTCCGTGATAAATATTTCGCGCTTCCAGGAGATATGACGAATGCGACAGCCTTTTGGGGAGCCGCACACGCCACCCCTGCAACTTGCTTAACGACAACGGGAACGGGTACACAGACGTGTGATGGAAATGGGAATGGACTCATTGACATCGGCGCTGCGGCATCTCAGCGTAGCGAAAGCTTTACATTATGGGCACATCTAGCCAACGCAGGATTGCTTGAAGGTAGTTTTTCTGGATTTGCAGGGGCAGCAAACTTGGGAGATGCTGTGATTGGTACTAATGTACCCAGAGCAAAGCTAGGAAATGCAGGCTGGACAGCATTCATCATTGGTAACTTTGCTGGATCTGCTGATCTTTACGCGCTTGATTACGGCAATATGCTTATCTTTGGTGCTGAGGGTACTTCAGATACTAGCGCACCAGTATTAAAGCCCGAAGAAGCTTGGAATATTGATACAAAGATTGATGATGGTAAGCCCGCACGTGGACGAGTGATTGCGCGCTATTGGAATAATTTATGTGCGGCGGCAGATGATGGCACTCATGCAAATAACGATCTGAATGCAAGCTACAAGCTCAGTGATTCTTCAGTGCAGTGTACACTCTACTTTGTCAAGGTATTCTAACCCACCCACTCACCCCTCTAGTAGTGTCACCACGCACTTGGTAAGCGGGGTCTCCATCAGTCTGGAGGGGATGCCGCAATGAATGCGGCATGACAGTATGCGGAAAGACTAAACGATCTCTTCCAGCTTCTTCGCTTTTTTCTTCGCGTCTTTGGCAGCATCAGCACCGGCTTCTGGTTCTTTCAGAACATAGCCACGGCCCCACACGGTCTCAATATAGTTTTCGCCGCCCGATGCTTCCTGCAATTTTTTGCGCAGTTTGCACACAAACACGTCGATGATTTTCAGTTCCGGCTCATCAATGCCGCCATAGAGGTGGTTGAGGAACATTTCTTTGGTAAGGGTTGACCCTTTGCGTAAAGAGAGCAATTCCAAAATGCCATATTCTTTGCTGGTCAAATGCAGCGGCTTGCCATCCACATCAATCGAGCGGGTGTCCAAGTTCACAGTGAGCTTGCCGGTACGGATCACCGATTCCGAATGGCCCTTAGAGCGGCGCACCACGGCTTGAATCCGCGCAATTAATTCGCCTTTGTTGAACGGCTTGGTGAGGTAATCATCGGCACCATAGCCCAAGCCCTTAATTTTTTGATCAGGGCCAGAAAGGCCAGATAAAATCAGAATCGGCGTGGTGATTTTCGCCGCGCGGAAACGACGCAGCACTTCGTAACCGTCAATATCGGGGAGCATCAGATCGAGGATGATGATGTCATAATCGTAAATTTTTCCGATTTCCAAGCCCTCTTCGCCCAGCTCTGCGGTGTCGCAAATAATGCCTTCAGACGCAAGCGACAGCTCGATGGCTTTCGCGGTGGATGGATCATCTTCAACCAGCAAAACGCGCATAACATTCCCCTCGTAATGATAAAGTTTATCGGATGGTTTTAGCAAAGCATTAACGGTCGAAACGGATTTTAATGTTTTGTTAACCAATAATTCCTTAATATAATCTTAATTATTAAAATTAACAATCACAAAATAGAAAAAATTGTATGGACCGTTAAGAACTTTTATCATTCAAGTCTTTACTGCAGTATCCGTCATCGCGAGCGCCTCTTGGGCGCGTGGCGATCCACCTCACCCAAAGATATGGATTGCCGCGCTGCATGCGATTCGCTCTGCGCTAAGCGCAAGCGCTCATCGAATGCATCTCGCAATGACGACCTCGTAACCCTCGCTAAATGCTGGTCATTACTGCTGCTTTGCGCTACAGTACATCAAAAGAATACAGAGAAAGCTCCCCGCGCTGTGACCACATTAACCAAACAATTTGAAAATGAAATCAGTCAGTTACATGATTATCGTGTGCGCGGACGGATTACCTCGGTTAAAGGATTACTCGCCGAATGTTCGGGCATCGAGCAAGCGCTGCGGATTGGTTCGCGCTGCCGAGTAGAAAATGCCCGTGGCGGCGAGGATGTGATCTGCGAAGTGGTGGGTTTCAGCGCGAAATCCGCACTCATCATGCCGTTTCAATCACTCGAGGGCATAGGGCCCGGCGCTGCGGTCACAGTCGATCAGGTCAATGCCACCGTGCGCCCAAGCCATGCGTGGTTAGGTCGGGTGGTGAACGCGATGGGCGACCCGATTGACGACAAAGGGCCGCTGCCACGCGGTGAAGTTGATTTTCCGCTGCGTGCCGACCCTCCCATGGCCAACCGCCGCCAGCGTTTGGGCGGCAAGCTCGATTTAGGTATCAAAGTGATGAACACCTTCATGCCCTGCTGCGAAGGCCAGCGGATGGGGATTTTTGCAGGTTCCGGTGTGGGCAAATCGATTTTGATGTCGATGCTGGCGCGTTATTCGTTCGCCGATGTGAATGTGATAGGATTAGTGGGCGAGCGTGCACGCGAGGTGCAGGAATTTATCGAAGACGATCTGGGGCAAGAAGGACTCGCGCGCTCGGTGCTGGTGGTAGCGACGTCTAGTGAATCGGCACTCATGCGCCGCCAAGCGGCTTATTTAACCATGACGATTGGTGAATATTTCCGCGCGGAAAACAAAAAAGTATTATGCCTGATGGACAGCGTGACGCGCTTTGCGATGGCGCAGCGCGAAATCGGATTGTCGGCTGGCGAGCCGCCCACCAGCAAAGGCTACACGCCCACCGTTTTTTCGGAGCTTCCCAAATTGCTTGAACGCGCGGGGCCTGGCGTTGCAGGCCAAGGATCGATCACCGGATTATTTTCGGTGCTGGTTGAAGGCGATGACACCAACGAGCCAGTATCCGATGCCACGCGAGGAATTCTAGATGGCCACATTGTGCTCAGCCGCGATATTGCGCAGCGCGGAAGATTCCCTGCGGTGGATGTGCTCAAGAGTGTGTCGCGGATGATGCCCGATTGTAATAGCGATGCCGAAAATAATCTGATTCAAACCGCGCGCAGCCTCATTGCCACCTATAATGATATGGCTGAGATGATTCGCTTAGGAGCTTATCGCAGAGGGACTGACCGCGAGGTCGATCAAGCGATTCAATATTACCCGCTGATCGAGGATTTTATCCGCCAACGCAAACAAGAATCGATGACGTTGGAGGAAGGCTATGATGCGCTGGCAAAAGTGATGGGTGTGGAAAATTGGCGCGAAAATATGATCACGCGCAAACAACTGGGCATGATGCGCAATGAAAAGCCTTAAAACGCTGATTCGGCTGCAACAGCGCGAACTTGATCGGTTGCGCAAACAAATTGCCGCGCTCGAATCACATCGCGACACCATGATTCAGACCATTGAAACCTTGCAAGACAGCTTGGTACAAGAGCTCGCTGCTGCCAACGAGTTGACTGAGATGAAAGGTTTTTTTGGTGATTTTTCGGACTCCATCAAAAAACGCCAGCACGCCATTGCCGCTAAAGTCGTTCAAGTGGAACATCAGATTCAAGAACAGATGATCGAGGTGACCAGCCGCTATTCGGATTTGAAAAAATATGAAATCGCTTATGAGCGTTATCTGGAATCTGAGCGGCAAAAACAAGCCAAACGCGAACAAGCCGAGCTCGATGAAGTGGGTTTGCGCCGCCATTTATATGGTGATGCGTGATGGGGCAGCACATCCGTCATCGCGAGCATCCACAGGATGCGTGGCGATCCACAAATAAAACATATGGATTGCCACGTCGCGAGTGGAATCATTCGCTTCTCGCAATGACGCTGCTGATGGGCGTGAGTGCGCTCATGGCGGGCTGCATCGATCAGACCAGCATCCAGACCGATTATGTATCTGAACGTAGTCGCTGTCAGGGTGAAGCGGAAAGCCGGATCGATGACTATGCAGGCGAAATAGCAGCCGATGATGTACGCGCAAAAAATGCCAAGCTGGTAACGTTATTTAGCGATTGTATGTTTGAGCGCGGTTGGACGGTTGCCTCGCCAAACCGTGAAACACCCAAACCAGAGGATAATCCGCTGGAGGCGGCACGCAAAGCGCCCGATCAGCCAGCGCAACCCGCTGCTCAACCTGCTCCTGCCCCCGCGCCACAACAAGCGCCACCACAATCACCCGTCTATTATCAACAACAACAGCAAGCGCCTGCACCGCAAACTGTTGCTCCAGCCCCACTTCAGCAGCAACAAGCACCGCTCTATTATGTGCCTGCCCCAGCACCGATTTATCCGCAGCAAAAAATAGCGCCCAATACGCCGCAGCAACCACCGGTCTATTATCAACAGGTGCCAGCGCCGCAACAAGCGCCCGTCTATTATCAGCAGGTTCCCGCTCCTGCCCCACAGCAAGCACCTGTATACTATCAGCAGGTTCCGGCACCTCAAGGCTATGCACCACAACCAGCCGCACCGATTTATAATGCGGATCCGGGAGACGCTGCGCAAGAGCCAGCCACTGGGCAAGCTCCCGCTCTTGTTCGTCAATAATCGTTTAAGGTGATACCACAGGCACAGGTGAAGATTTGATTACCCGATCCAAAAGTTTCTGCAAGTCTTGGTGATCATCGGCATATAACATGTGCTGGAGATGCGCGTTATCAGATGTAATAGAATCTGTAATCAGCGGCACCAAAGATGGCCGCTTGGGGTCGTCTTTTTTCATACCCACATCGCTGAATAAGATTGTGGTCATTCCCATCTGATAACCCAACTTCACGTCATGTGCGTGACTATCACCAACAAAGTAAATGGATTTATCAACCTTACCATCCAATACGGGAATTTTCAGTGCAGCCAGCGCGCGCGTGGTTGTATCTAAGCTGGGCTTGCCTTTTTCCTTCTCAGTCACTCCCACCACCACAAAGTTTTTCGGCTTTTCACCATCTTTATATAATTCAGGAAAAATCTGCGGCACCGAAATATCCACCAGCTCTTGCGGAGAATTGGTCACAATCGCAACAGGAATATCGTGATTGATGAGATATTGCAGGGTTTGTAACGCGCCTTTGAAGCGGTAAATATGCGTCGGAATCTCACCTTCTGTTTTTGAAACGAATATTGAATCTAATAAATCAGGTTTCAAAACCGATGGTAATTTCTTTTTGAGCTCTTCCAGTAATCGCTCAAAATAATAGAATGTCCATAGACCAGAACCTAATGGTAAATCACTAAACCTGCGCTCAAAATAATCCATATGCGGTGCGCCGACTTTAAAATCTGGGCAGGTTCCTTCCGCCGCATTCTCCATTTCTGATTTCAATGTTTTGCCGACTGGAATCATCAAGGCTTTGGAGTTGATGAGCGTATCATCTAAATCGAATAGCACCGCGCGAGGTTTTATAATCGGCGTTTCATGCGTACGGGTCATCAGCATAGCTTTTACAGCTGCGGGGCTCTGAACTTGTAGTGTAGGTGTTGAAGCGGCATCTGACATGCTCGCTACATTAGCAGACTGCACTTAACCAAGTATGAAGTTTGTGTGAAAACTAAACTCTAGCCCCTAGCCCCTAGACACTAGCCCCTTAACCTCACACCCACACTTGGTTATGGCGCTCGGATGCTGCGGTTTTGGTTTTCACCTGCACCGAATTGTTGTTGCTGATAAACGCATGATAAGGCAAGTGCCGCACATGGTGGAACAGCACAAACGCTCCCAGCGCAAAGCTGCTGGCCGAGGCAATAAAGTAACCATAGCCATAATATTCAAAGCCATACATCAACATGGCGAGCAGCGTGAACACAGCGTTGGATGCGAAGAAATAAATATACACCCACATGATCGAGCGGCGGCAATCAAAATATTGTAAAATGATGGTTTCAAACAACATCAGCCCGTGGAACAACGCGCCCAATACGCCCAGACGGAACATGCCCAGCTGCATAAATGCCACCTGCAACAATTCAAAAATCTGCGGCGCAAGCAACACCGCAAGCAAGCAGGTGATGCCTTGCATCATCAGCAAGTTACGGCCACCTTCATAGAGGCTTTCATTGATTTTTTTGTGCAGCAAACGGATGCGTTTGAGCGATGCGTGTTCCAGAATACTGGTGTAAAAACGCCGGTAATGATGGAAAAATTGCGTTTCCACGTTGAACACAAATAACGCAAATGCTGGCACGAGGGTTAGGTACGCCAGAAACATCGCGCTATCATAATCCGGATAAAAACGCAGATTGCTTGGCAGCACTTGCGCTTCGGGTGCAAACCACATGATCCATTTATCCACCCAGATAGCGGCATTATAAAAGAAGCCCGCGAGCAGCAATTCCCAATATTTTTTGAAATAGGGCTTGAGTGCAAATGCGGTGGTTAAACGATAGGGATATTCAGCAAAAATACGCGCAGCAAGCCAAAATACAATCACCGCCAAACCGACATTAAAGCCAAGCAACATGCCCGTTGCCTGATAGGTGTCGCTGAGTAAATAGGAAATGCCCACGGCAATA
>JAKFUW010000017.1 GCA_021732545.1 Alphaproteobacteria bacterium
CCCGTCTTCAATCAAGCCGATATTCACCGTATATTCACCCGTACCACGGATAAAACTTTTGGTGCCATCGAGCGGATCGACCAACCAAAAACGCGTGGCACCAACGGGCAAAATCTGCTCATCATGTTCTTCGCTGATAATCGGGATGTGCGCAGTAAGCATCGTCAGTCCGTCCCAGATAATATGATGTGCCGCCATATCCGCTTGCGTCACGGGTGAGCGGTCATGTTTGCGCGTGATCTCAATATCTTGCGAAGCCACCTGCAAAATGGCCGCGCCCGCTTTTTGTGCAATGCGGCATAAGTCATTCAGAAATAATTCGTTTTTTTGTGGCATCGGGCTTTTTATCGCGTGACAATTGGTTTAATCTTAGCGATATACACAAAGACCATCACGCACAAGAACATTCACCATAAAGACGTTACGCCATGACCGATGATTATAAAAAACGCTTCAACGAGATGGTCGCGGCAATCGTGTCGCATGTACCAGCCGATGCGCCTGAGCTGCTTAGGCAATTTGTAGCAGGTTATTTTCACAAAATGCCGCTGATGGATTTGGAACAGCTCGATGTATCCGGTGCGTGTGAAACGGCCATCAAAAGCTTTGGGTTTTTCAACTCCAAGCCGCAAAAACTTCAGATTCGCCATGATGATGTGTCGTCACATTTGCGAGGTGCCCCCGCACCGCGTTTTGTGCTCGAAATTCACAATGATGATATGCCGTTCATCCTTGATTCGCTGATTGCCGAACTCACCCGTTTGGGCTTTCATATTTACGATGCGATTCACCCGATTTTTTATCTTAAACGCAACAAAGACGGCAGCTTAAAACAGATCGTCATGGTTGATGATCATGGCGATGTACCGTCTGGTACCACGGCGGAATCCTTCATCCATTTTGAACTGACTGCGCCGCCTGAAGGGCTTGCGATAGAAGGCCTGTTCGCCGACATCACGCGCATGTTGCAGTCGGTGGAAATGGTGGTGCACGATTGGAAACCGATGGCTTCTCGCGCCCATGAGGTGATCAAACAGATCGGCAAACTCACCAAACATTTTGACGCGGATGAAATCAAAGAAGCACAAGACTTTTTAAAGTGGCTGAGCGAAAAGAATTTCGTGTTTCTGGGCTATATTGAATATCAGTTTTATGATGAAAACCATCAGTCGCATTTGAGTGTGGTCGAAAATTCCAAGCTTGGTATTTTCCGCATCGAAGACCCCGATCACAAACCTCAAGGCCTGCATGCAGTGGCACCTGAAATGTTGCAACCAGATCATGAATCGCAACTCATCGAGGTCACCAAATCCAATCGCAAATCATGGGTGCATCGCCCGGTATTGATGGATTATATCTCGATCAAGCGGCTTAATGCTGCGGGCGAAATCATCGGTGAATGTCGCTTTTTGGGGCTGTTTACCAGCACCGTTTATTATCAAAGCGCTGATCGCATTCCATTCATTCGCCGCAAAATTGCGCGCACGCTCAACCGTGCGAATTTTGATCCGATGAGTTATAATGGCAAAGCCCTCAAAGCCATTTTGGAATTTTATCCGCGCGATGAATTGTTCCAAATTACAGAAGATGATCTGTTTCATTTTTCCATCGGCCTCATGTCGCTTGAATCACGCCCAGAGGTGAAGCTATTTGCCCGAACCGACCGCTATGCGCGCTTTATGAGCTGCATGGTCTATATCCCGCGTGATCGGTTTAGCTCCTATTTGCGCAATCAGATCAGCCTGATTTTAGAAACCGCCTATCAAGGCAAAATGACCGCCTTTTACACCCAACTCACCGATTCTCCGTTGGCACGGCTGCATCTGATTATCGCGACCAAAGCAGGCGACATTCCAAAGCGCGTTGCGCGCGAGATTGAATCTCAGATTGCGCGCATCACCAATCAATGGGCGGATTCTTTGCGCACCGCGCTCAATACAGCGCACGCGTCACACGAAGCGGACCGCCTGCATCATCTGTTTTGCGATGCCTTTGCCGATGCCTACATCCAGCTCAACGATGCGAATGACGCGTTGCACGATATTCAAAAAGTGCAAGATTGTGTCACATCCGATGGATTGGCCGTGGCATTATTTCGCCGTAAAAACGAGACGCCCAATCATTTTCACCTGAAAATTTATTCCTATCAAACCAAGCGCGCACTGTCGGATATGCTTCCCATTCTGGAAAATCTTGGTTGCCGCGTCATCGAAGTAAACCCTTTCACCATTACCCCTAAATGGAGCAATGGCGAGATTTTGATCCGCGATTTTCTGCTCGAAATCGATGATTCGCGCGGTGCGCATATCGATGCAGCCATTCCCTATTTTGAAGAAACGCTAACCTATATCTGGCAAGGGCGCGTGGCCAATGATGCCTTTAATGCACTGGTGCTTGCCTCGCGTTTAACCTGGCGCGAAATTGAAATTATTCGCACCCTAGCACACTATCTGCGCCAAACTCGCTTTGCCTATAGCCAAAGCTATATGGCCGAAGTGCTGCTCAAACATCCGTTTATTGCGCGCCAGATCATCGAGATATTCATTGAAAAATTCTCACCTAAGCGTAATGCACGCGCAGATGATTCCCACCTTCGAGGCATGCTCATCAAGCTCGAGCACGCGCTCGATGAGGTCTCGAACCTGGCAGAAGATCGTGTGATTCGCCGCTTTATCGATTTAATCGTCGCAGCCCTTCGTACCAATTATTTTCAAACCAACGAGCACGGTGAACCCAAGTCTTATCTGTCCATTAAATTTCGTTCTGCCGATATTCCTGAACTGCCAAAGCCCGTTCCCTTCGCTGAGATTTTTGTCTATTCGCAGCGTGTGGAAGGGATTCATTTGCGCGGTGGCGCAGTGGCGCGAGGCGGCCTTCGTTGGTCGGATCGGATGGAAGATTATCGCACCGAGGTGCTGGGTTTAGTCAAAGCACAAATGGTGAAAAATGCCGTGATTGTACCGCAAGGTGCCAAGGGTGGTTTCGTGCTCAAAAACCCTCCTTCGCCCGACGCTGGTCGCGACGCATTACAGCAAGAAGGCATTGCGTGCTACCAAGAATTTTTACGCGGATTGCTCGACATCACCGACAACATTGTGGGCGACGCGGTTGTGCCACCAATCAATGTCGTACGCTACGATCATGATGATCCTTATCTGGTGGTTGCCGCCGATAAAGGCACTGCGACTTTTTCTGATATCGCCAATGCGCTGGCCGCTGAATATGGCTTTTGGTTGGGCGATGCCTTTGCTTCGGGCGGGTCTGCAGGCTATGACCATAAAGATATGGCAATCACCGCCAAAGGCGCATGGATTTCGGTAGAGCGCCACTTTGCAGAACTGGGCATGGATATTCACGGACAGGATTTCACCGTGGCAGGCATCGGCGATATGTCAGGCGATGTGTTTGGTAACGGATTATTGTTATCCCAGCGCATCCAGATGATTGCGGCGTTCAATCACAAACATATTTTCCTCGACCCTGCGCCCGATGCTGCCACAAGTTTTGCCGAACGCAAGCGGCTGTATGATCTGCCGCGCTCGCAATGGTCTGATTACAACGCATCGCTGATTTCACAAGGGGGCGGCATCTTTGCGCGCGATCAAAAAGTGATCCCGCTAAGCGAAGAAATCCGCGCAAGCCTTAGCCTAACCGATACGCAGCTTTCGCCTGAAATGCTCATACAAGCCATCCTCAAAGCGCCGGTCGATTTGCTCTGGAATGGCGGCATCGGCACCTATGTCAAGGCCAGCACCGAATCGCACGAAGAGGTGGGTGATCGCAGTAACAATGCGCTGCGTGTGAATGGTAACGAACTGCGCTGCAAAGTGGTGGGCGAAGGTGGAAACCTTGGCTTGACTCAACGTGGCCGCATCGAATATGCGCTGATCGGCGGGCGTTTGAATACCGATGCGATTGATAATTCCGCAGGCGTGGATTGTTCGGATCACGAGGTGAATATCAAAATTGCGCTGGGCAAAGCGTCGTCTGATGGGCGGCTGAATAACGAGCAGCGCAACCATTTGCTTGAATCCATGACCGATGAGGTCACGCGTCTGGTGCTGCTCGATAATCGCCTGCAAACGCAAGCGCTCACCATCGCGCATAATCAAGGAGCTACCTTGCTGGAGCCACTCGCGCGGCTGATGCACACGCTGGAACAAGAAGAATTTTTAGATCGCAGCGTCGAATTTTTGCCCACGCCCAAACAGCTCAGCGAGCTTCGCGCGAGAAAACAAGGCCTTACGCGGCCAGAGCTTGCGGTGCTATTATCCTATGCCAAACTGGCACTTTATCGCGATTTGAAAGCATCCGATTTAGCGATATCTGATTATTTCAATCACGATTTATTGCGCTATTTCCCCAAACAGATGCAAGCGCCGTTTCAAGACGATATTTTAAGCCATCGCCTGCGTGCCGATATGGTGGCAACCATCATCACCAACAGCATGGTCAACCGCGCAGGGATTGCCTTTGCGCACAGCATCGCCGAAGAAACCGGCATGCACTCGTGCGACATTGCGCGCGCTTATGTCATCACCCGCGACGCGTTTAAATTGCGCACGCTGTGGGCGGATATTGAAGCGCTAGATGGCACCATCAGCGCCGCTATTCAATCGAAAATGTTTGCCGATATCAGCCAGCTGATGGAGCATTGCGTATTGTGGTTTTTGGAAAATTGCCCCGAGCCACTCAACATTGAAGCGATCATGGCAAACTTTGCGCCCGCCATTGAAACTTTCATGGGGTGCTTTGAATCGCAGCTATCCACCACGCTCGAAAAAGCCTATCTCACCCAAACCAGCAAGCTGGTGGAGGCCGATGTGCCATCGCCTTTGGCCAAGCGCATCGCAAGCTTAGAGGTGTTGGCGTCGGCATGCGATGTGGTGCAGGTGGCCAATCACTTTAAACTCAGCGTGCACGTAACCGGCGCGGTCTATTTTGAACTGGGCGCAAGGCTGCGGCTGGGCTGGTTGCGCCGCTGCGCAAGCGCTGCCTTGTCGGATGCCTATTGGGATCAGCTCGCGGTTAAATCCCTCATCCGTGAACTCTATCGTCATCAGCGCCGCCTCACTGCTAAGGTGCTCGAAACCTTATGCAATGACACCACCTGCCACACCAGTGTGGATGCCTGGCAAGCGCTACACAGTAAAGAGATGGAACGCTATCAGCGCTTTATCGATGATCTCAAATCGCAAGAATCGATTGATCTTTCCATGCTGATTGTCGCCGCGCGCAATGTGGAATCGATCTGCGCATTGTAATGTTTCTATCGTCATTGCGAGCGACGATTCATCGTCGCGTGGCAATCTATCATGATGGATCGCCACGGTCACTACGTTCCCTCGCGATGACGGCAGCACACAATCAATGATTAAAATGCCGGATGCCGGTAAACACCATCGCCATGGCATGCTGATCGGCGGCGGCGATGACTTCATCATCGCGAATCGAACCACCCGGTTGAATCAGTGCCGCGATGCCTGCACTTGCCGCCAGATGCACATTATCGTCGAACGGGAAAAAGGCATCCGAGGCCAGCACCGCGCCTTGCGTGCTAAGACCAGCCGCGCGGGCTTTGTCTTGCGCCAGACGCACCGAATCAACCCTGCTCATTTGCCCTGCACCGATGCCGATCGTCGCGCCATCTTTGGCGATGATGATGGCGTTGGATTTCACATGTTTGCACACACTAAAGGCAAAATGTAAATCGGATAGTTGCTGAGCGGTCGGGGCTATTTTAGTCACGGTTTTAAGCGCATCATCGCCTAGCACACGATCATTTTCAGTCTGCACCAAATAACCACCGCTGATGGATTTGATCATCCAGGATGGTGCAGATTTTTGTGGCATGCCCTGCGTGATCATCACCCGCAGATTTTTGCGTGTGGCAAGCAATGCTTGCGCATCATCGCTGATCGATGGCGCGATGATGACCTCTAAAAATAAACTCCCCAACGCCTCCACAAATGTTCTATCCAGCTCGCGATTCACCGCCAGAATGCCGCCATAAGCACTGACTGAATCGCAGGCGAGTGCCTTGATGAAAGCATCGGTTAATGTTGCACCAATCGCCACACCACACGGATTGGCGTGCTTGATGATCGCCACTGCGGGTTGCTCACATTCGGCGACCAATTTAAAGGCCGCATCGGTATCTTGGATGTTATTATAACTAAGTTCTTTGCCTTGCAGTTGCGTGGCTTGCGCCATGCAAGGTGCAAGCGTGCGTTTGGCATAAAAGGCCGCTTGCTGATGCGGATTTTCACCGTAACGCAGCGTTTGTTTTAAATCGGCATCGAGCAGATGTGCCGGCCACGGATTCGCCTGCACGCGCGGCGCAAGCCAGCCTGCTACCACCGCATCATACGCCGCCGTGCGCGCAAATGCCTTAGCTGCCAGTGCGCGCGATTGCGCCTGGCTCATCACGGCACTCACCAAATCATAATCGCCCGCATCGGTTACCACCACCACATGATCGTGATTTTTCGCTGCCGCGCGAATCATCGCAGGGCCACCAATATCGATATTTTCAATCACCTCTTCCCACAATGCCTCTTTGGCAATCGTCGCTTCAAACGGGTAGAGATTCACCACCACTAAATCAATTGGTGCAATGCCGTGCGCGTGCATCGCTGCTTGATGATCGGCGTTACCTCGCAGCGCTAAAATACCGCCATGAATGTTTGGATGTAGCGTTTTCACGCGGCCATCCATCATCTCAGGATAGTGCGTGATGTCCGATACATCCTGCACGCTCAGGCCATGCTCGCGCAGCAAGTTCGCGGTGCCGCCGGTGGAAATCAGCTCCACACCTTGGCCTGCCAGGCGCGCGGCTAATTGCACAATACCCGTTTTATCGGACACGGAAATCAACGCGCGTTTAATATGAATATCACTCATGATGTCACTTTCTTTAGGCTGCAATAAATTCAGGTACCAACGCACGCAACGCCGCCAACATCGCCTCGCGATCACGTGATTTGGCATGGGCATAGAGCGTACTGAGTTGGTTTTCCAATGCATCCAAATCAATGCGGCGCGCTTGTGCTAGCATAATTGCTTCATGTTTCGTTTGCTCGCACGGTTCCGAATCATAAAAAAGTTCTTCGTGCATTTTCTCGCCTGCACGCAAACCACTATAGGCAATTTTAATATCAAGCTCAGGCCGCAATCGGGCTAAGCGAATCATTTGCGCGGCTAAATCGGCGATGCGGATGGGCTTTCCCATATCGAGCACGAACACCGGTGCTGCTTGCGTGAATCCAGAATCCACTGCCAGCGCTGCCGCCTGAATCACCAGTTGCACCGCCTCACGGATGGTCATGAAATAGCGCGTGATATCGGGGTGCGTCACGGTCAGTGGCCCGCCGCGCGCAAGCTGCTGCTGAAACAATGGCACCACCGATCCTGTGGAGCCCAACACATTGCCAAAGCGCACCGTGACAAAGCGTGTGACCACACCCGATTGCCCAAGCGCTTGGGCCACCATCTCGCCCAAACGCTTGCACGCGCCCATCACGTTGGATGGGTTAACGGCTTTATCCGTCGAGATTTGAACCATCAGCTCCACGCCATATGCCACGCACATATTAGCCACCATTTGCGTGCCAATCACATTGGTCAGCAC
>JAKFUW010000126.1 GCA_021732545.1 Alphaproteobacteria bacterium
CCCTAACCCTCCCCCGCAAGCAGGGGAGGGAATTATTCAGCGTTATATTTACCAGCCATTTAACGCCCGCATGGATTCTTTTTCGGCGCGCTATGGCCGTTTGGTGAGCCGTGTGGTGCATCTTGGCGGATTGATGTTGCTGATTTATGCGGGGCTGATGGTGCTGACATTTATTGGCTATCGACACGTGCCCACAGGCTTTATCCCTGCACAAGATCAAGGTTATTTCATCGTTGGTATTGCGTTGCCGTCTGGCGCGTCGCTCGATCGAACCGACGCGGTGGTGCAAGAAGCCACGCGTCGTTTACTCAAAATTGATGGCGTGGCCAACGCGGTTGGCTTTGCCGGATTTTCAGGCGCAACCTTTACTTCGGCTTCGAATGCGGCTGCAATTTTTACGGTACTTGAGCCATTTAAAAATCGTGCCGAAAAAGGCATCGGTCATCAGGAGTTACTCGCCAATATTCGCGGTGCCATGATGGGGATTGATAAAGCGTTTGTGGTGGTGATTCAGCCGCCACCGGTACGCGGTATCGGCAGTGGTGGCGGCTTTAAAATGATGTTGCAAGATCGCGGTGGTGTGGGCGTGGAACAACTCAACGGTGCGCTGTGGCAGTTGGCGGGTGCGGCCAATCAATCGGGCGTCGTCACATCGGTATTTAGCTTTTATGAAATCGGCACGCCGGTGTTATATTTGAATGTAGACCGCGAGCGCACCGAGCGTTTGAAGGTGCCGCTGGATCGCGTGTTTGAATCGCTGTCGGTCTATTTGGGTTCGGCTTATGTGAATGACTTTAACTATCTGGGGCGTACCTACCGCGTAACCGCGCAAGCTGACGCCGATTACCGCATGACCGCAGACGACATTTCGCGCATGCGTGTGCGTTCTGATTCGGGCGCGATGGTGCCGCTGGGAACGCTTGCAACGTTCGAAGACCGCACGGGTACCTCGCGTCAGCCGCGCTATAATTTATATCCCGCAGCCGAACTTCAAGGCGATACGGCGGCAGGTTTCAGCACGGGCGAGGCGCTTGCCAAAATGGAAGAACTCGCCGCGCAGTTGCTGCCGCCTGGCATCGATTTTGAATGGACGGAACTGGCTTACCAGCAAAAACTCTCAGGCAATACGGGCGTGGTTGCCTTTGCTTTGGCAGTGGTGTTTGTGTTTTTGTTACTGGCGGCACTCTATGAAAGTTGGGTGCTACCGCTTGCGATTATTTTGATTGTGCCTATGTGTTTATTGTCTGCGATTGCAGGCGTATGGATTGCGGGCATGGATAATAATATTCTCACCCAAATTGGCTTGGTGGTGCTGATTGGATTGGCGTGTAAAAACGCGATTCTCATCGTGGAATTTGCCAAGGAGCGTGAGGAACAAGGCCAGACGCCATGGCAAGCCGCAATCGATGCCTGTGCGCTTCGTTTGCGTCCGATTTTAATGACATCATTTGCGTTTATTTTGGGCGTAATCCCCTTGGTGATTGCATCGGGCGCAGGGGCTGAAATGCGCCAAGCGCTGGGCGTTGCGGTGTTTGCGGGGATGATTGGCGTGACGTTCTTTGGCCTTATTTTCACGCCGGTCTTTTATGTGTTGTGCCGCAAATTTAGCATTTATGTTCGACAACTGACGGGCTTATCTGCTACCACGCGGGGATGAACGCTCGGCTACTGCTCAATCTCGATAATATCACACTCAGTTTTGGTGGCAAACCGTTGTTTGAAGGCTTGTCGCTGAACATCAACGACCATGACCGCATTTGTTTGGTTGGCAAAAATGGTGCTGGCAAAACCACGCTGATGCGCCTGATGATGGAAGATCTGGAACTCGATGGCGGTTCGCGCTTTGTGCTTTCCGGCACGCGCATCGGCTATCTCGCGCAAACGGTGCAGCATGATGCAACACAAACGGTGCTGGAATTTGTGTTGGCGGGCTTACCTGCGGATGAGCAAAATGAGTATAATCATTATCTGGCTGACCGCGTGATTGTGCCGCTGGGCCTCGCGCCTGAGATGCTGATGAACACGCTTTCGGGCGGGCAGTTGCGCCGCGCGGCGTTGGCGCGGGCGCTGGTCTATGACCCCGATATTTTACTGCTTGATGAGCCCACTAACCATCTGGATTTAGAAACCATCGAGTGGCTGGAAGATTATCTCAATGGCTTTCGCGGCGCGATCATTTGCATCAGCCATGATCGCAGATTTCTGGCGAATATTTCGCGCAATGTGTGGTGGCTGGATCGCGGGCGGATTCGGATTTGCCCATTCGGTTATGGCGAATTTGAAGAGTGGATGGATGAACAAATTGAGCACGAAACCCGCGAATTACAGAACCTCGCCAAGAAGGTGGAAGCCGAGCATGACTGGACGCAAGGCGGTGTGACGGGCAGGCGCAAACGCAATGTGCGGCGCTTGCGCGAGCTTGGAAATCTGCGCGAAAAATTGCGCCGTGATAAAGCCGCGATGAAATCGCGCTCGCAAAAAATTGAGATGGACGCACTCGACGCACCAACGGCCTCGAAGATTGTGGCGGAGTTTAAAAATGTCTCGAAACATTTCATGCGCGATGGCAAAAAAATTCCGATTTTAGAGGAGTTTCATCACATCATTCTCAAAGGTGATCGCTTAGGAATTTTAGGCAAAAATGGTTCCGGAAAATCGACTTTTATTAAACTCATCATGAATGAAGAACCGCTCAATAGCGGGCATTTATTTCGCAGTAAAACGCTGAACGTATCCTATTTCGATCAGAACCGCACCGAGCTTGTGCCCGATAAAACCGTGTGGGATACGCTGTGCCCGGACGGCGGCCATTTTGTGCATTTGGGCGAGAGCGAGAACGAAAAAGCGGTGCATGTGCGCGGTTATTTAAAGCGTTTTTTGTTCGACCCTGCGATCTTAGAACATAAGGTGAAAACGCTTTCAGGTGGTCAGCAAAATCGGTTGCTACTTGCTAAAATTCTGGCCAATCCGGGTAATGTCATCATCCTTGATGAGCCAACCAATGACCTCGATATGGACACGCTGGATATGCTGCAAGAGATGCTCAGCGATTATGCTGGCACCTTGATTATTGTCAGCCATGATCGTGACTTTTTAGACCGCATTGTCACTGAAGTGATCGGCTTTGAGGGCGATGCCAAAGTGCATGCGGTGATGGGTGGCTATAGCGATTATGTGCGCGAAACCAAGCAGCCCGCAAAGCCTGAAAAGAAAGAAGCGGTGATTGTTACAAAACATCAGCCGCCTAAAAAACCAGCGGCCAAATTATCCTATGGCGACACACTGGCGTTGCAACGGATTCCGGAGCAAATTGCCGCGTGGCAAGCCGAGCAAGAGGTTTTAAAAGTATCGCTTGATAGTGCGGAACTGTATGCCAACGAACCCGACCGCTTCATGCAGATGGTGCAGGAATTTCAGAAATTGCAGCACAAAATTGAAGAGGCGGAAAACCGTTGGCTGGCGCTGGAAGAAAAGCGGGAGAAGTTGTCGGGTTAGTGTGCTATCTTCACTCCCCCCTTGAGGGGGAGTCAAAACGCGCCAGCGTTTTGGTGGGGGGTAAAAACACAACTCATTAATCCCCCCACGGAACTTGCTGCGCTATCGCTTACAAGTTCCCGCTCCCCCTCAAGGGGGGAGCAAAGATTAAGCCACCTGCTTCTCATACGTTACTTCGTCCTCATTCCTATCCAGCACGCTGTGATAAAAATCCTTCGTCGCGGCCACGACTTCTTTCGCGCATGACATCATGTTCATGCGGTTGCGAAATTCGGCGGAGCCAATCATGCCGCTGGTGTACCAGCCGATATGTTTGCGTGCCACGCGCAAACCAGCATCGTGGCCATAGACATGCAGCATGTCATCGTAATGCGCGAGCAACAGTTCAAGCTGCGCGGCGCGTGTTGGGGCGGCGCACTCGCGGCTATGTAAATAATCGATGACTTGCTGCGGAAACCACGGGCGGCCATAGGTGCCGCGCCCGATCATCACGCCATCTGCGCCCGATTCGCTTAAAGCCTTATCCACATCGGCGAAGGTGGTGATGTCGCCATTGACAATCACCGGTAAATCCACCACCTCTTTCACGCGGCGCACAAAGCCCCAATCGGCGTTGCCCTTATACATTTGGTTGCGGGTGCGGCCGTGGATGGTGATCATTTTGATGCCGACATCTTCCGCGATTTTAGCGATTTTGGGAGCGTTGAGGCTTTGATGATCCCACCCCATGCGCATTTTAAGGGTGACGGGGATGGTGACGGCACGGGCTGTCGCTTCCAAGATTTTGGCGGCAAGCGGCTCATCGCGCAGCAATGCCGAACCCGCCATGCTGCCAACTACTTTTTTCACGGGGCAGCCAAAATTGATGTCGATGATATCCGCGCCGCGATCTTCATTCAGCTTGGCGGCCTCGCCCATGGTTTGCGGATCGCAGCCTGCGAGTTGCACCGCAAAAGGACGTTCTTGTTCGCCGGATGATCTGGTCATGCGCTCGGCATTTTTGGTCTCTAAAATCACCGCTTTGCTGGCGATCATTTCGGAGAACACCAACCCTGCGCCAAATTGTTTGACGACCTTGCGAAAGGGCAGGTCAGACACGCCCGTCATCGGTGCCAACAGAACAGGGTTTTCGACTGTGATGGAGCCGATGTGGATGGGTTTGAGCCGTGAGCTATGGACGGGTTCGTTTAACATGCGTTCAGTGCATAGCGCAAAAAGTGCAGGGTGGCTAGTGGTTTTCGCTTATACTCCCCCCTTGAGGGGGAGTCAAAAGGCGCAAGCCTTTTGGTGGGGGGGGCAGAAACACAGGCCTTTACCCCCCACGGAACTTGCTGCGCTATGGCTTGCACGTTCCCGCTCCCCCTCAAGGGGGGAGCAAAGAAAAATCGTAAACCAGAACCTTCTCCCAATGGGAGAGGAAAGTTGCTTCATTCCCTCCCCCGCTTGCGGGCTTGGTCTAGAAAAATTGATGCACAGGCATCAATTTTTCGTGCACCAAGGGCTCAAGGTGGGGGAATGGTTGATTAAGCAAGGTGCACAACATGCTGTTTCTCTCGACTTGCTTTTTAGCTCCCCCCTCCTAACCTCCCCCCGCAAGCAGGGGGAGGAACTCCAATCTTCACACAATCGTCAAATAACAACGGCGTGGTGGTGATATAATGATGGAATGAAAGATATGGGAACATTAACTTTGGGTGAGGATGGAGTTTATTCTCCTTCTAGTTCTAGTGGCGCATCGAGTGGAACGGTACCACCAGCATCGGACGCTGCTAAGGGGACGTGGAGGAGTCGCGCTTCTGAAATGTGGCAGAAGGCAACCGAGCAACACCCTAACTCTTCATGGAGCCGTTTTAACCCTGAAGAGGTGGATTTAACACCTAAGGCAGCGGCAGAACCAGCGCCTAAAAGTGCGTGGAGGAATCGTGCATCTGAAATGTGGTCAAAAGCCACAGAACAGCACCCCAACTCTTCATGGAGCCGTTTTAACCCTGAAGAGGTGGATTTAACTCCGAAGCCAAAAGCTGAAGCACCTGTTAAGCCCTCCAGCAAACCAGTCTATGGATCATGGTCTGAGCGCTTTAAAGATTTTGGTACGCAGATGGAGCAAGGCTGGAGCCATGCACATTTCAGAGGTGAAGGTGGGGCGCATATCCTACAAGAAGGTGGTAGCACTATTAATAGGGCTGTAGGTCGTGGTGTGGGAGTATTAGCTGGCGCTCCGGTGGCAGCCTTCAGAGGTGGTGCCAATGTTGCAATGGGTGTTGCAGTTCCAGTAGCAAAAATGGCAGGGGTTGGATTGTTAGGGGGTGTCGCATTGTTAGGCGGGGCGGCGTTGCTCTCCCGCAATGAATTCAATCGATAATCTCTCGTTTTTCGTCATTCTTGCCTGGCCACGCCAGAGGGTGCTGTACCTCTCCCATGGGGAGAGGTCGAAATAGCATCGCTATTTCGGGAGAGGGTCATTTTGGTAGAGCGAGTCGTTATTCTCCCTCTCCCAAAACTGCCTAAAGTCAGTTTTGACCTCTCCCATTGGGAGAGGTGTGTGCAGCGTGATCATCGAATGACGAATCACGAATCACGACCTTACGACGCATTCAGCCAACGTCTAGCGCTTCTGCGAGGAGCGTGCGCGACGAAGCAGTCTCGTTGATGAGATCGCGTCGCTTAGCCTATCGGCTGCGCTCGCGAAAGCGCACTGTTTAAGCCGCATCCAGAACAATAATATCATGCTCGCCAAGCTTACGGCGCACCGCATTAACCGAATCATGAAGGATGGTTTCATCTTGCCCGCGCAGCACAATGTTGGTAGCGAGCATGCCTTGTTTAATCAAAGGGTACACTCCAATCTCGATGCCCGAAAATGCTTCTTGCACCTGCGTGATAAAGGCTGCCAGATCGCCCTCAGGCCGCTCGACCTCAAGCGTCACCGAGCGCATCGGCTGGCCGCCTTTGAGCAGCGGTTTGATAAAATCGACCATCGCTTGCATAATGCGCGGCACGCCTGCCATCACGAAGACATTTTCGATATAGAAACCTGGTGCAGCACTGACGGGGTTATCAATCAATTGCGCGCCTTCCGGCACATCGGCCATTTTCATGCGCGCTTCGTTGATATCTTCAGGCTTATAATGCAGCAGCAAGCGCCGCTGTGCATCGGGGTGGCGGATGACGGGCACGCCAAAGGCTTTGGCGATGGATTCGCTGGTGATGTCGTCGTGGGTGGGGCCAATGCCACCCGTGGTGAAAACATAGGTGAATTTGGCGCGGCATTCGTTCACGGTGTCGATAATCACGGGTTCGATATCGGCAATCACGCGGGCCTCCATCATGCGGATGCCCATTTTGCCAAGCTCATTGGCCAAATAGCCAAGGTTTTTATCTTGGGTGCGGCCCGATAAAATCTCGTTGCCGATGAGAATCATGCAGGCGGTGGGGGATGCGGTCATGTGATACCTTATCATTTATTATTGCTGGATTTATAATTCACTATAATACTATAAACATAGCAAGTAAATGCCGTCATCGCGAGGCTGTGAAACAGCCGTGGCGATCCATAGCACCGTAAACATAATCGGTGTAAGGATGGATTGCCGCGCTCATGCTTTGCATTCGCTCGCAATGACATCGGAGAACATCATGGATTCGCGCTCGATTAAAATTCACACGCCAGCCGATTTTGAAGGCATGCGGATTGCAGGCAAGCTTGCGGCTACCATCCTCGATGAAGTGGCAGGCCAAATTGCGGTTGGGGTTACCACCAACGCCATCAATGATTATTGTCACGCGCGAATTTTAGCCGCAGGTGCGATTCCAGCGCCGCTCAATTATAAGGGCTTTCCAAAATCAATCTGCACCTAGATCAATCATGTGGTGTGCCACGGAATCCCTGACGATAAACCACTCAAAGATGGCATGGTGGTGAATGTGGATGTGACGGTGATTGTGGATGGATGGTATGGCGATACGAGTCGGATTTTTTGGGT
>JAKFUW010000007.1 GCA_021732545.1 Alphaproteobacteria bacterium
GTTCTGGTTGACGGTTACCCGTTGACGGTTTAAGAATCTGACAACCGTCAACCGCCAACCGGAAACCGAGCATGACCCAACCCGCCCTCGCGCAAACCACTGCCCCCACCATCACCAAAGACATGATTGTGCAGCATGGCCTCACGCACAGCGAATATGAAAAAATCCGCAGCCTGATTCAGCGCGAACCAAACCTGCTGGAGCTTGGCATTTTCTCGGTGATGTGGAGCGAGCATTGCTCCTACAAAACCACGCGCATGCATTTAAGCAAATTGCCAACAAAAGCCCCGCATGTCATTTGTGGCCCGGGCGAAAATGCGGGCGTGATTGACATTGGCGATGGCCAAGCTGCGATCTTCAAAATTGAAAGCCACAATCACCCATCCTTCATCGAGCCGTTCCAAGGTGCCGCCACCGGCGTAGGCGGCATTTTGCGCGACGTGTTCACCATGGGTGCCCGCCCGATTGCCTTGATGAACGCGCTGAGTTTCGGCCATCCATCGAATTCCAAAACGCGGCGGCTGCTCACGGGCGTGGTCAGCGGCATCGGTCATTATGGCAACTGTGTGGGCGTGCCCACGGTGGGTGGTGAGTGCCGTTTTGACCCAGCTTACAATGGCAATATTTTGGTCAATGCCATGGCGGTAGGTTTGGCGGACGCGGATAAAATTTTCTATTCAACCGCCGCAGGTGTTGGCAACCCTGTGTTTTATGTGGGCTCCAAAACCGGACGCGATGGCATTCATGGCGCCACCATGTCATCGGCTGAATTCGATGAAAACACCGAAGAAAAACGCCCCACCGTTCAAGTGGGCGATCCGTTTGCTGAAAAACTATTGATCGAAGCGTGCCTTGAATTGATGGCAACCGATGCGATCATTTGCATCCAAGACATGGGCGCGGCAGGCCTCACCTGCTCCACCCTCGAGATGGCAGATAAAGGTGATCTGGGCATTGAGCTTGCGCTCGATAAAGTGCCGATGCGCGAACCGAATATGACGCCTTACGAGATTATGCTTTCGGAATCGCAAGAGCGTATGTTGATGGTGCTCAAGCCTGAGCGCGTGGAACTAGCAGAAACTATCTTCCGCAAATGGGGGCTGGATTTTGCAACAATCGGCATCCTCACCGACACCCGCCGCATGGTGCTGAAAATGCATGGCGACGTGGTGTGCGATTTACCGGTGCAGCCCATCAGTGGTGCCGCTCCGCAATATGACCGCCCGTGGCAACCCACCCCGCAGCGTAAAGCCATCTCAGTGGATGACATCAAGCGCGATACCGATGTGGGCGTGGCGTTGGAAATCCTCATCGCTTGCCCCGATATCGCCAGCAAACGCTGGATTTGGGAACAATATGACCATATGGTGATGAACGACACCGTGGCGCGGCCGGGCGGTGACGCAGCGATTGTGCGCGTGCATGGCACCTCCAAAGGCTTGGCGATGACCACCGATGTCACGCCGCGCTATTGCAAAGCCGACCCTGTGGAAGGCGGCAAACAAGCCGTGGCCGAAAGCTATCGCAACTTAATATCGGTTGGTGCAAAGCCACTGGCCATCACCAACTGCCTCAATTTCGGCAACCCCGAAAAGCCCGAAATTATGGGGCAAATTGTCGGCTGCATTCAAGGCATCGCGCAAGCCTGCCGCGCGCTCGATTACCCCGTGGTTTCGGGCAATGTGTCGCTCTATAATGAAACTCACGGCAAAGGCATTTTGCCGACTCCTACCATCGGCGGCGTCGGAATCCTCGCCGATTTATCGCGCCGCTGCGGCATGAGCTTCACCGACGAGGGCGACAGCATTCTGGTGATCGGCGCAACGCAAGGCCACCTTGGCTGCTCGCTTTATTTGCGCGAAGTGGAAGGCCGCGACGAGGGCGCACCGCCGCCTGTCGATTTGCTGATCGAAAAACGCCACGGCGCGTTCATCCGCAACATGATTGAGCTTGGCCTGCTGCGCGCCTGCCACGATGTAGGCGATGGCGGCTTGTTGGTTGCCATCGCTGAGATGTGCTTTGCGCACGATCTGGGCGCGGAGCTGGCACTGCCCGAAGGTGTGGAACCGCTGAGCTATGGTTTCGGCGAAGACCAAGGGCGCTATGTGCTGGCCGTGTCCGATGCCTTCCGCGACGAAGTATTGATCGCCGCCAACCAGCTAAACATCCCCATCACGGATCTTGGCATGGTGAGTGGTAATCAATTCAGCGTGGCAGGCCTCACCCGCATTCCCCTAGAGCACCTCAAAGCGGTGCATGAATGCTGGATGCCGGGCTATATGTCGAATTAGGCCCCATTGGGTGCTTTTTTCCTTGACAAAAACAACACCATTGGGTACCGTATTCTCATGCAAACGGTTGTAGAAACCTCGTATTTTATCGCAACCTGCGCACGCTATTTAACCAAGCTCGAACATGCCGCCGCTATCGAATTACTCGCCACCTACCCCGAAAAAGGCGATGTGGTCGCAGGTACTGGAGGCATCCGAAAAATCAGATTGGCCGCCAGCGGTCGTGGCAAACGTGGGGGTGCACGGGTGATTTATTTTTATCATAACGCCGATCTGCCTGTTTTTGCGTTGGCAGTTTATACAAAAAATACACAGGATGATTTATCTGCGGATGAGAAAAAACAACTGGTAGCACTGGCCAAAACACTCAAGGGAGACTGATAATGGACAAAGCATTGTTTGACGGCATTAAACAAGGAATGAAGCAAGCAGCACTCTATGCAGATGCAAAAAAACACGGTAAATCTCTTCCTCCCGGTCTGCGTGAACATTGTGTGCAGGTTCCAGGTCAGGTTGATGTGAAAGCGATTCGTGCCCGCATGGGAATGACGCAAAGCCAATTTGCGAACACGTTTGGTTTTTCACTCAGCGGCCTTAAAAAATGGGAAGCGAACGTTCGCGAGCCCGAAGCCGCCGCTCGGATTTTATTGCGCACCATTGATCGTTTTCCTGATAAGGTAATTGAGGCAAATCGAACATAGGTTGACGGCTCGCGGTTGACGGTTTAGTTTCTGTCAACCGTCAACTGGAAACTGCCATGAACGCCCCCAACTATCTGCCCCAAGTGCGCGAGCAATATGAAGCGCTGCCCTACCCGCCTTGCAATCCACAAGACGAGCATACGGGTTTAACCCTCACCGCGCTTGATCGGCTCGATTATCTCAACCATCGGTTTTTTGACGGGCGCGAAACATTCGGCTCGCATTTTCGCGTGCTCAGCGCAGGCGATGGTACGGGTAATGCCTCGATTTTTCTGGCCGAGCAATTAGCGCATACGGGCGGTCATGTGGTGGCACTCGATCTAAGCACCGCCTCGCAAGCGATAGCCATTGAGCGAGCACGCATTCGCAAACTCACCAACATCACTTATCTGAATGCGTCGCTGCTCGATCTGCCCACGCTTGGTTTGGGCGAGTTTGATTATGTCTCGTGCTCGGGCGTGTTGCACCATCTGGATGACCCAGATATAGGGTTGAAAGCATTGGCCAGTGTGCTCAAACCCCATGGCGTCATCGGGGTGTTTGTCTATGGCGCGGTGGGCCGCACCGCCATTTATCACATGCAAAATTTGCTCAAACGCGTGCTAAAAAATGTGTCCGACCTCGATGAGAAAATCGCGCTCACTCGCACCATTATTTCGCAATTGCCACCGACCAACTGGGTGTCGCAAGATGCCAAATGGCCGTACCGCGATTGGGCACGCCAAGGCGATGCAGGGCTGGTGGATTTATTGCTGCACCCGCAAGACCGCGCTTATACGGTGGAACAAATCTATGATTGGGCGGCGCGCTGCCGATTAAATGTTGCAGAATTCTGCGTGCCTTATAGTCACCAAGACATACTCTATAATCCGCGCACCCATGTATCAGAAGCAGTCGTCACATCCTATTTCGATGCGCTGCCACAAGCCCGCCAGCAAAAGATTGCCGAACTGTTATGCGGGACGATGGATAAACATCAATTTTATGTCACGCGTGAGAACAACACCGCAGAACTTAGCGTGCACGACCACAGCCTCATTCCATCATGGAGCATGTTGTGCGCGTTGCACAACGCGGAGCGCGAGGACATGATGAGCGCTATCAATGCTGCCGCAGGGAAAAAATCTGTTACCATACCACTCACATCAATGGGCAAAATAAAACTTTCCCCACTGTCAGCGACAGCTGATTTGATAGCTGCGATTGATAACACACGCAGCGTGGGCGACATCATCGGCCAGGTTGCCACACGCCACCCTACGCTGTCGCACGAGGCCATCGCTGCACAGTTTCACACCTTATTTGAAGAATGCAGGCTCTATGGCATGATCGTGTTACGGCGTGCAGAGGGTGCAGCGTTTGAATCTGTAGCGGCGCTTCATGCGCGCTATCAAACCCGATGAAAGCTCGCGCATCATGAACGCATCCACCGCCCCCAACTATTTGCCAAAAGTGCGCGAACAATATGAAGCGCTGCCTTATCCACCGTGTGATCCTGCGCTTGATCGCACGCAACTGGTCAGCACCGGTAACGACCGATTAGATTATTTAAACCACCGCTTCTTCGATGGCAGCCAACGTTTTGGCTCGGATTTTCGGGTGCTGTGTGCTGGCGATGGCACCGGTAATTCGTCGGTGTTTTTAGCTGAGCAAATGGCACAGCTTGGTGGGCAGGTGGTGTCGCTGGATTTAAGCTCGGCCTCGCAGGCCATCGCCATCGAACGTACACGCATTCGCAAGCTCACCAACATCACTCACATCAACGCCTCGCTACTGGATATTCCCAAACTTGATTTGGGCGAGTTTGATTATATTTCCTGCTCAGGCGTGCTGCACCATCTGGCTAACCCCGATGATGGGTTGCGAACGCTGGCAGGCGCGCTCAAGCCGGGTGGCATCTTAGGCATCATGGTCTATGCCACGATTGGCCGCACGGGTGTCTATTACATGCAGGATCTGTTGCGCACCTTGTTTGAAAGTGGTGACGTGCCGATGGAAACGCAGTTGAGCGTCACCCGCGAATTGCTCGCCGAATTGCCGCGCACCAACTGGTTTTGGCTCAACAACCATGCCTTCATGAACGACATCACCCAATATGGTGATAGCGGTATTTTCGATTTGTTACTCCACACCCAAGATCGTGCTTACACGGTGGATCAGATTTATCAATGGGTCGCTCGCTGCGGATTAAAATTTGCGGAATTTATTCCTCAACGCAGCCATCAACAGGTTTCTTACAACCCGATGACGCACATCAAAGACCCCGCCGCTCGGGCCATCATCAGCGCACTGCCAATCCCCGAACAACAAGCCATTGCCGAACTGATACGAGGCAACATCATCATGCATACTTTTTATGCGTGTCGTGGCGAGGTTCCTTGTGAACTTACAGGGGACGATCATAGTCTGATTCCCAATTTTGGCATTGTATCGCCGATTAGCCTTAGCGATTCCACCAACGTCTGTAACGCCTTGCGTGCTGCGGCGGGTCAATCGATGGCCACCATTACTGTGCCCAATGTGCCCCACCCCATTGGGCTGATTCCCAACCTTGCAGTGCCCGATTTGTTGGCCGCTATTGATGGGCAGCGCACCATCGCCGAGATTCTTAACCTCGCACATAACGCGCACCCATCGCTGCATAGGGATGATATTATCTCACAGTGGAACACCCTCGCGCATGAGATGCTGATGCAACAAATAGTGGTGTATCGCCGCGCAGAAGGTGCACGCATTTTAGACGCACTCAGCATTCAACACCGCAGCGTAAAAAGGTAATAACCATGCCCATGACCGCCAACGAAATAACCACACGCATTCAATCCGCTTTGCCAGATGCCACCATTGAGCTTAAAGATTTAGCCGGCGACAACGATCATTGGGAAGTCACCGTAACCTCCGCTTCATTCAAAGGATTATCACGCGTGGCGCAACACAAACTGGTTTATGGCGCGTTTGGCGCGCATATGGGAACCACGCTGCACGCGCTGGCGGTGAAAACAGTTGTCGGTTGACGGTTGACGGCTCCATCGCTTCTGCGAAGAGAGCGTAGCTCGATGAAGCAGTCTCATTCATTAGATCGCGTCGTCGCTAAAGCTCCTCGCGAAAGCGCTTTTCGGTTGACGGCTTACTTGTATTAACACTCAAACTATGATAAGTTTTAACCATGAGTGCTATCACATTCGATACATACCGCGTCGCCAAAACGCTGCAAACCAGAGGCTTTACGGCAGAGCAAGCCGAGGGCGTGATTGAAGCCATGCGCGAAATTGACACCACGCAAGTTTCCACCAAAGCCGACCTGCGTGAGATGGAGCTGCGGATGACCGTGCGCCTTGGTGGCATGATGATGGCGCTGGGCGGCGTGCTCATTGCTATCCGATTTCTTAGCTAGTGGGTTGACGGCAACCGGTTGACGGCTCCATCGCTTCTGCGAAGAGAGCGTAGCTCGATGAAGCAGTCTCATTCATTAGATCGCGTCGTCGCTAAAGCTCCTCGCGAAAGCGCTTTTCGGTGGACGGTTGACGGTTGACAGTTTAAGAATCCGTCAACTGTAAACTGACAACTGGAAACTGCATATGACCCAACCCGCCATTTATGATACCATCCGCGAACAGATCGCCAGCGACAACGTGGTGCTCTATATGAAGGGCAGCAAAAAATTGCCGCAATGCGGATTTTCGGCAACCGTCGTGGCGATACTCGAACGCGTGGGTGTCACCGAATTTAAAGACATCAACATCCTGCTCGATGCCGAACTTCGCGAGGGCATCAAAACCTTCTCCGACTGGCCCACCATTCCGCAGCTTTACATCAAAGGTGAATTTATTGGCGGCTGCGATATTGTGCGCGACATGTATGAATCGGGCGAATTGGCGGAGCTGGTTGCTGGTATTTCGTGATTGGTATTTAGTGATACACAGCTCGATGGTCATTGCGAGCCGCAAAGCGGCGCGGCAATCCATATAATCAAATCTTGAAATTGGATCGCCACGCATCCCTTGGATGCTCGCGATGACGAATCCACCAATTACCAAATACTAAATACCAACTACCTCTCACCTTCCCTTGCCGTTATCCTTACCCGTCTGGCGATTTTGATTATAATTGATGGTCGATGATAATTCACCCAAATCCTGTTTTTGATTCATCTGCAGATTACCAATCACGCCTTTTTTGGCAAGGTCTTGCCCCAGCGCTTCCACTTGCGCCTTCAAGCCAGGACTGCCCATGAACGATTCACGGATTTTGCGCAGCGTTTCCTGGCTCATAAAATAGGCCAGCCAATGCTGCGCCACTTGCTTTTCCTGAGCGTGCGACTGCGCGCGCTGCTGCTCGATCATCTGTTCCAGCATGGTGGCTTTGGCGGCATCGGCTTTGGTCACCATCTGCTGCAATTTTTCCATCATCGCTTCGCGTTCTTGTTGCGGCACATTATCAAGCAACTGCGCAAGTTTTAAATCGGCGTTGGCA
>JAKFUW010000211.1 GCA_021732545.1 Alphaproteobacteria bacterium
AATGACATCTTTGTAACTTCACGCAAGCGTAATATTTCATGGCTAAATCTTCAATGCAGCATATCTGCCAGCTTTGTGGCACGGTTCACTCCAAATGGAGCGGCCAATGCGATGGTTGTGGCGAATGGAATAGCTTGGCCGAAGAACGGTTGGAACAAACCCCCAAGGGGTTGAATGTCAATGCGAAATCTAAAGCGATTGCCTTTACGGCGCTCGATAGCACGCTTGCGCCGCTGCAACGGGTAAGCTGCGGGATTGGCGAGCTGGACCGCGTGCTAGGCGGCGGTTTGGTGCCGGGTTCCGCGATTTTGATTGGCGGCGATCCGGGGATCGGCAAATCGACCTTATTGTTGCAAATGGTTGCCAAGCTCGGAGCGCAAGGCGTGCAAAGCGCCTATATTTCGGGCGAGGAATCCATCGGGCAGCTGCAGATGCGCGGCCAACGGTTGGGCTTGCCCACCACCAATGTGCAGGTGGCTACGGCCAATTCGGTCGGTGATATTATTGCAGGCATGGAAAAAGCAAACGGCCCGCGCGTGGCGATTATTGACTCCATCCAGACCATGTATGTCGATGGGATTGATTCGGCGCCAGGCACCGTAACGCAGGTGCGCAGCTCATCGAATGAGTTGATAAAGCTCGCCAAACGGCGTGGTATGGCGGTGATATTGGTCGGCCACGTGACCAAAGACGGCCAGATTGCGGGCCCGCGCGTGATGGAACATATGGTCGATACGGTGCTGTATTTTGAAGGCGATCGTGGGCACCCCTACCGCATTTTGCGCGCGGTGAAAAATCGCTTTGGTGCGACCGATGAAATCGGCGTGTTTCACATGACGCAAAACGGGCTGGAAACGGTGGATAACCCCTCGGCATTGTTCCTCAACCAACGCGGTGAAGCGGTGAGTGGGTCGGTGGTGTTTGCAGGGTTAGAGGGCTCGCGCCCGATTCTCACGGAAATTCAGGCGCTGGTGGCACCCACGCCGCAAGCCAATCCGCGCCGCGCGGTGGTGGGATGGGATAGTCAGCGGCTGGCGATGGTGCTCGCGGTGTTGGAAACCCGCTGCGGCGTGAAATTTTACGACAAAGAAGTCTATCTGAATGTGGCGGGGGGCTTGCGTATCAGCGAGCCTGCGGCAGACCTTGCGGTAGCCGCCGCCTTGCTTTCAGCAGTGTTTGATGCGCCGATTGCCAGCGATACGGTGATCTTTGGTGAAATTGGATTATCGGCTGAAGTGCGCCCCGTAGGCCGCAGCGATCTGCGGCTGAAAGAAGCCCACAAGCTTGGATTTAAACTGGCGGTTGGCGCACTGGAAAAACCAGCACCAATGGCAATCCGCCCTATCACCCAAGTGCAAGAATTGGTAGCTTTCATCGGCAAAAACGAGTATCAAGATTCGCGGTTAGCGTAGATTAATTTTATTTTTTGTATTTATACCTTTGTCATCCTGAATTTATTTCAGGATCATTTCGAATAGATGCGCCAAACACGTTCGGCATGACGAACGAGGGAAAATAAAGTTGAATTATCATAATCTAAGTAAATGAGAATAAAAAATGGTTGAGACAGCGTTTAATATTTTTGATGTGATTGTGATTGTGATTGTGGCGCTGTCGGCGTTGCTGTCTTTTTTCCGTGGATTTGTGAAAGAGATTTTGTCGCTGGGTGCGTGGATTGGTGCTTCGATGATCACGATGTATTATTTCATTGATGTAGCCGAAATGATCCAACCGCAGGTGAAAAGCTCGGTAGTGGCCAGCGGTTTGGCCGCGATGGGCACTTTTATCATTTGCCTCATTATCATTTCCATTTTCAATACCATTTTGCTCAAACTATTCAAGCAAGGCAAAGATGTGGGCTTGCTCGATAATCTATTAGGGCTTTGTTTTGGGGTGTTGCGCGCGTGCCTGCTCATCTCGCTTTCTTATTATGTGTTTTCGTTTGCAGTGGCCGAAGACGATATGCCGCCATGGGTAGCAGAAGCAAAAACCCGTCCCTACGTTGAAAAAGGCGCGCATCTGGTGGCCAGTCTTGCACCGGATTATTTGAATGAGATTATTCCGATGAGCGAAACGGCTGAGGAAGAAGAAAATCTGAACCACCAAGAGCTGATTGGCAATGTGTTAAAGCAAGTGCAGCAATTGCAGCTTAACACGCAAAACCCTGATGAGCCCATTACGGATTCAAGCGGTGAAACACTCAAGATGGATGAGCTCAAAGCGTTGATTGAAAAAACCCAGCAGCAGTTGCAAGAGCAACAGCAGCAAGTGGCGCCGCAATGATGCCATTTGCGCCGCCTTTTGCCAAAGACGATGATGACGTGTTCCACGAAGAATGCGGCGTATTTGGAGTTTTTGGGAATGATGAGGCCTCGGCTTTGGCCGCACTTGGCTTGCATGCGTTGCAGCATCGCGGCCAGGAAGCGGCGGGCATTGTCAGCTTCGATGGTAAGCAGTTTTATTCGCACCGTGCATTAGGGCTGGTTGGCGATAATTTTAACTCAGCCTCCACCATTAACCGCCTCAAAGGCTTTGCCGCCATCGGCCATAACCGCTATTCCACCACCGGTGAAACGCTGCTTCGCAATGTGCAGCCTTTGTTTGCCGAATTTAGTTTTGGTGGTTTTTCGCTCGCGCATAATGGGAATCTGACCAACGCGATGACCCTCAAGCGCGAATTGATTAATCGCGGATCGATTTTTCAATCTACTTCGGATACTGAGGTGATCATTCATCTGATTGCCACCAGCCAAGCCGCCAGCATCGAGGCGCGGCTGATCGATGCGTTGCGTCAGGTGCGAGGTGCCTATTCGCTGGTGGTGCTGACCCATGAAGGTGTGATTGGCGTGCGCGATCCACTCGGCGTGCGGCCATTGGTGCTGGGCAAGGTGGGCGACGCTTATGTGCTGGCGTCGGAGACCTGCGCGCTGGATATTATCGGTGCCACCTACATCCGCGATATTGAGCCAGGCGAGATGATTACGATCAGCTCGCAAGGCCTCAGCAGTCAAAAACCCTTCACTCACGTGCCATCACGTTTTTGCATTTTCGAATATGTGTATTTTGCACGCCCCGATAGCTATATCGATCATAAAAATGTCTATGAAGCGCGCAAACGCATCGGCATTGAGCTTGCGAAAGAATCACCGATTGATGCGGATGTGGTGGTGCCCGTGCCCGATTCGGGCGTGCCCGCCGCCATTGGATTTGCGCAAAGCTCTGGCATCCCGTTTGATCTGGGCATCATCCGCAATCATTACATTGGCCGCACCTTCATTGAACCCACCGATAGCGTGCGCAATTTAGGCGTGAAGCTTAAACACAACGCCAACATTGCACCGATTAAAGGCAAGCGCGTGATCTTGGTTGATGACAGCATTGTGCGCGGCACCACCTCGAAGAAAATTCTCGCCATGCTGCGTGAAGCGGGCGCGCGCGAAGTGCATATGCGTATCGCCAGCCCCCCCACCATCAACTCATGCTATTATGGCGTGGATACGCCCGACCGCGATAAGCTCATGGCAGCACAACACAGCGTGGACGAAATGTGTCGCCTGATTGAAGCCGATTCGCTGGCCTTTTTATCGATTGATGGATTGTACCGCGCGATGAACGAACCTTCGCGCAACAACGCGCAACCGCAATATTGCGATGCGTGTTTTTCGGGCGACTACCCGATTGCGCTGACCGACCGCGACAATGGCGCGAACGCCTATCAAAAAGACTTATTCGCAAAGTGCGCAGAGGTGTAACGCATGGCAGGCCTGTTACAAGATCGTGTGGCATTGATTACGGGCGCATCTCGCGGACTAGGCGCAGAACTTGCCAAGCGCTTTGCAGCAGAAGGCGCACATGTGATTTTGCTGGCACGCACTGTGGGTGGCTTGGAGGAAGTCGATGATGCGATTCAGGCATTGGGCGGCAAAGCCACGTTGGTGCCGTTTGATCTCAAACAGCATGAGCTGATTGATTCGCTGGGTGCAATGATTTTTGAACGCTGGGGGCAGCTGGATATTCTGGTGGGCAATGCTGCAACCCTTGGCAGCCTCACGCCACTCGCGCACGCCGACCCCAAAGTGTGGCAGACGGTGTTTGATGTGAATGTGACGGCCAATTACCGTTTAATCCGCAGCCTCGATCCGTTATTGCGTCGCGCGCCAGCAGGGCGCGTGGTGTTTGTGACATCGGGCGTAACCCAAACCAACCCTGCTTATTGGGGGCCTTATGGTGCGAGCAAAGCGGCGCTCGAATCCATGGTCAACACCTATGCGCACGAAGTGGCGGGCACAGAGGTTAAGGTGAATCTGTTTGACCCAGGACTCGTACGCACCGCCATGCGCGCGCAAGCATTTCCTGCCGAAGATGCCTCGCTGTTACCAGAACCGCAGGTGGTTGCCGAGCAACTGATGCAACTGGTAACATCGACATGCACACGCCACGGTGGCGTGTTTAGGGCGGCTTAAATCGTGATCACCGAACCCACACCGATGGCAACGGTCGCGGATCCTTTAGCGAATATTCTCGATTGGTTTAAAAAGCTGCGTCCGGGGAAAATTCTGGCCATCACACTGAGCGTTGCAGGACTAAGCTCGGCCATTGCCACCTGGGTGGTGATGACCGGTGGCGACGAACCGCTGAATGTGCAATCCGATACGCTGGGCGTGCTGGTGATCATCAATTTTGTGCTTCTGCTCACGCTGGGTACACTGATTGCGCGGCGCATGCTGGGTTTATGGCGTGCGATGAAGCAAGGTGCGGTGGGCTCACGCTTGCAAAGCCGCATCGTGTTGATTTTCAGCCTCGTTACCATTTCGCCAACCATCATGGTGTCAGTTTTTTCAGCTATCTTTTTTCAGGTCGGCATCAAGACCTGGTTTGATGATCGGGTGCAGACGGCGGTGGAAGAATCCGTGGCGGTGGCCGAATCCTACCTTGAGGAACATAAGGGTATTATTCGCGCTGACGCATTGGCAATGGCGAGCGATTTTAAACGCAATCTGGCGGTGATCGCCACCAGCCCTGCGGTGTTGACCAGCCTGCTCGATAGCCAGGCCGCCATTCGCAATTTGACAGAAGCCATTGTCTTTACCAATAACCGGATTATCGCACGCACCGAGCTTAGTTTTTCTCTGGAATTTGAAAGGTTGCCACAGCATGTGCTGGAGCTTGCCGATGCTGGAAATATCGTGGTGCTGGCCGACGATGAGGATAAAATTCGGGCATTAGTCAAGCTTGACGAGGTGTCAGGTATCTATTTGTTGATTGGTCGAAACATTGATCCCAAAGTGATCAACCACATGGTGGTGGCCCAAGGAGCCGTGAATCAGTATCGTAAATTGCAGCAAAATATTTCTGATATTCAGTTACATTTTACCGTGCTGTTTATTTTGGTGGCCATGTTGTTGCTGTTGGCGGCGATCTGGTATGGGATGTATGTGGCGATTCGGTTGGTGATCCCGATCACCCGCCTGATTCAGGCTGCCGAAAAAGTGCGTGGTGGCGATTTTTCGGCCCAAGTTCCAGAAAGTAGCAAGCAAGATGAGTTAGAGGTTTTAGGCCGCACCTTCAACAAAATGATGCAGCAGCTTGAGCGACAGCGTAAAGAGCTGACCACGGCTAACCGTCAGCTTGATGAGCGCAGACGCTTTACGGAAGCCGTCTTTGCGGGGGTGTCTGCCGGCGTGGTCGCGCTCAATAAAGGCCATGTGATCACGCTCAACAACCGCATCGCCGCACAATTATTATTGGCCGATGAATTGCAATCAATGAAGGGGATGCCCATCACTGCGCTGATCGCCGATATTGCGCCGCTGCTGCAGGTGATAACACAGCGCCCTGCCGAGCTTGCCGAAACCAACATGACGATTGAACGCGGCAGTAAACGCCTTAATTTGCATGTGCGCATTGCCACCGAAATGAAGGGCGAAGAAATTGAAGGTTATATTGTAACTTTCGATGACATCACCGAATTGGTGGGCGCGCAGCGTTCGGCTGCGTGGTCGGATGTGGCGCGGCGCATTGCGCACGAAATTAAAAATCCGCTGACCCCTATCACGCTTTCGGCGGATCGTTTGCGCAAAAAATACATGCCGCAATTAGCAAGCGACGAAGACCGCGAATCGTTCAAACGCTATGTTGATACCATCTCTAAACATGTCAAAGATATTGGCCAAATGGTCGAAGAATTTGCATCTTTCGCGCGGATGCCAACGCCTACTTTCGCCGATCATGATATGCGTCAAACGGTGCGCGAGGCGTTGTTTTCAGCGCGTACAGCCTATCCGCACGTTGCGTATCACTCGCCCGTCTCAGATCACCCTGTTATGGCGCGCTACGATGATCGCCAGATTGTGCAAGTGCTGGTGAATCTGTTTAAAAATGCGGCTGAAGCGTTTGAGCATATTTCAGACTCTGCTAAACCCCGCGACGTATGGATCACATTTGAAACCATCAAAGATAAAACGCGCATGATCATCGAAGATAATGGGGTGGGTTTTCCGCCCGATAAAATGGACAGCCTGACCGAACCTTATGTCACGACTCGTGCTAAAGGCACGGGTTTGGGGTTGGCGATTGTGAAAAAACATATGGAAGAGCACAAAGGCAGCCTGATTTTGGAAAACAGAAAAGAAGGAGGAGCGCGGGTTATATTAGTTTTTCCACAGCACTGAGATAAATGTGCAACAAATGCTAGACATTTGTGTCAAGTCGTGTAGCTTTTGTGCAACAATAAGTCTAAATCACTTGGCAATTCATCTGACTAACATCCCTTCCAAGGAGCCGATTGCATGAGCGCTGATATTTTAGTGATTGACGATGAGACCGACATTACCTCCCTGATTTCTGACATTTTATCCGATGAAAACTATCAGGTGCGGATTGCTAATAACAGCGATTCCGCCCTCAAAGCGCTGGCTGACCGCGTGCCATCGGCGATTATTCTCGATATCTGGCTGCAAGGCAGCGAGATGGATGGCCTTGGCATTTTAGAGCGCGTGATGGCGAAATATCCGCATGTGCCGGTGATCATGATCAGTGGCCATGGCAACATTGAAACCGCCGTCAGCGCCATTAAAATGGGTGCCTATGACTTTATTGAAAAGCCCTTCACGTCTGACCGTTTGCTGCTGATTTTGCGCCGTGCGCTGGAGATTGCATCGCTCAAACTCGAAAATATTGAACTTAGAATGCGTGGTAAACCCGAAACCGATTTGATCGGCAATTCGGCGCTGGTCGCGACCATCCGCCAAACCATCGAAAAAGTTGCGCCCACCAACAGCCGCATCATGCTCACCGGTGGTCCTGGCGTTGGCAAAGAAG
>JAKFUW010000047.1 GCA_021732545.1 Alphaproteobacteria bacterium
TCGCGGTGCTGGGGCCGTGCATCGCCAAAGAATCTTACGAAGTGGGTTCGGAATTTTATGAGAACTTCATGGCGTCGCGTGGCGATTATCACGCGCATTTTTCAAAATCATCCAAAGCCGGACATTTTTATTTTGATCTGTCTGGTTTTATTCTGGAGCAATTGCGCGAAAGTGGCTTGAGTCAAAGTTCATCCCTTGCTATGGATACCTACGCAGATGCGCAGCGATTTTTCAGCTATCGCCGCAGCACACACGTAGATGAAAAAGACTATGGCCGCCAGATCAGCGTCATTATGATAGAGAGTGGCGAATGAATGCTTCCTCCCCTTAAAAGGGGAGGGAATGACTGAAATGAAAAAGGAGACAGCACATGAATATTATCCCTTTCGATGACCGTGATGGCGTGATTTGGATGAACGGCCACATGGTGCCGTGGCGCGATGCCAAAACCCATGTACTTAGCCACGGCTTGCATTATGCAAGCTCGGTGTTTGAAGGCGAGCGTGTGTATAGCAAGAACGTGTTCAAAATAAAAGAGCATGGGCTGCGCTTGCATCGTTCAGCCAACATGCTCGATTTTGAAATTCCTTATAGTGCAGGTGAGCTCGATGATGCCACGCGCGAAGTGGTGGCAGCGCAAGGCGTTGAAAATGGCTATGTGCGGCGCGTGGCGTGGCGCGGCAGCGAGATGATGGCGATTTCCGCGCAGCATAACACCGTCCATGTGGCGATTGCGTGCTGGGCGTGGCCAAACATGTATCGCGATGCATCCAAAGACCAGGGCGTGCGTTTGAAAACCTCGGCATGGCAGCGCCCATCGCCCAAAATGGCGCCGTGCCATAGCAAGGCGGCGGGCCTCTATATGATTTGCACCATGAGCAAACATCAAGCCGAACGCGAAGGCTATCACGATGCGCTGATGCTTGATTATCGCGGCTACATTGCGGAAGCAACGGGCGCGAATATCTTTTTGATTATCGATGGTGCAATCCACACCCCAACACCGGATTGTTTTTTAGATGGTATCACACGCCAAACCATTATCGGCCTTGCCAAAGCGCGCGGTTATGAGGTGATCGAGCGCCATATGATGCCTGAGGAAATCGCGAATGTATCGGAAGTGTTTTTAACCGGAACGGCGGCGGAGATTACACCGGTTGGCGAAATTGATGGCAAGAAATTTGAGATTGGTGCGATTACCAAAAACATGATTGCCGATTATCATGCGTTGGTAAACGAGCCGTCTTAACATAAGCTGTCATCCCGCACTTGCTGCGGGATCTCCATCTATGTTGAACCAGACCCCGCAACTCTTCCATTCGCTCCGCGCTAAGCGCGACCGCTCATGGAATGTGCGGGGTGACAGCTGAGCGGAGTTAAAGCTGCTTGATACTACCTTTAAAATAATCCCAGCCGGTCCATAGCGTTAGGCCTGTGGCCAGCCACAGCAGCGATTCACCTGCTTTTAAAACAATATCGTGCTGCATTGCTACCCCTAACATCAGCACCAGCACCGCAATCATTTGCGTGGCGGTTTTCCATTTGGCCATTTTGCTCACATGAATGATAATTTGGCGTTCGGCCATTGATTCGCGCAATGCCGAGACAAATAACTCGCGACATAAAATTAACACCACCGCAACCACGGGTGCATCGCCCGAAGTGCATAATAATATGAGTGCGGTGGCCACAATCAGCTTATCGGCGTTGGGGTCGAGCAAGCGGCCAAGTGCGGATTCAACCATCCATAGCCGCGCTAAATAGCCATCCAAAAAATCGCTGATGCAAGCGAGCAAAACAATGGCAAACGCTGCCCACATATTCAGTGGCCACATAATCAATAATAGCGGCACGCAGGCATAGCGAAAGAAGGTGAGTGCGTTGGGGATATGATGTTTGATGCTCATGAAAACCTTCACATAATTTATCTATTTGTCATTCCCGCGTAAGCGGGAATCCAGAAGGCCGATTAGGCCGTCAGGAAAATTTTTAAAAATAAAAAGAAACTGGATCCCCGCCTTCGCGGGGATGACAGCAAAAATAAAGACTCACTCATGAATGAAAATACGCAAAAATAGTGTGAGCAATCTTTTTACTAATTCCTGGCACATTTTCCAACTCAATAAGTGTAGCAACCTCCACCGCGCGTTTGGAGCCAAAATGATGCAGCAATTCTTTTTTGCGTTTGGAGCCAATATTTGGGATGTCGTCGAGCGCCGAATGGCTGATGGCATTGGCGCGCTTGATGCGGTGCGAGCCGATGGCGTAGCGGTGCGCTTCGTCGCGCAGGCGCTGCATAAAATGAAGCACGCCATGGTCAGGTGGTAGCGTGAAGGCCTGTTGGTTTGGCAGATGAAATTGCTCACGCCCCGCGTTGCGGTCAGGCCCTTTGGAGATTCCCACATAAGCGATATTGTTAATATCGAGCGCGGTAAAAATCTCGGTCACGGCACCCAGTTGCCCCACGCCGCCATCAATCAGAACCAGATCGGGCCACAGGCCAAGGCTGCGATCCGGGTCTTCTTTTTTGAGGCGTGAAAACCGCCGCGTAAACACCTCGCGCATCATGCCATAATCATCACCTGCCGCCAGATGCTCATTGCGGATATTAAACCGCCGATAATGGCCTTTCATGAATCCCTCTGGCCCCGCTACAATCATCGCGCCCACTGCATGCGTGCCTGAAATATGGCTGTTATCATAGACTTCCACGCGTTTAGGACGGACGGATAAATGAAATAATGCGGCCAATTGGTCGAGCAAGGCTGCTTGCGTATAACGCGAATGCAAATGGCGCTGCAATGCGGACTGCGCATTGGTCATCGCTTGTTGCATCAGCGCTAATTTATCACCGCGAAGTGGGCGCGCGAGCACCACGCGATGCCCCGCAAGTTGAGCCAACGCCTCTTCGATGAGCTCTTTTTCCTCGACATCGTGGCTGATTAATACATCGGTCGGCGGCGTGTGGATCTGATAAAATTGCGTGATGAACGCGGCTAAAATCGCCTCGTCAGATTCTTCCGCGTCGTGCTTTGGAAAATAAGGCAGATTGCCAAAATGCCCGCCACCACGAAAGAAAAACACCTGAATGCAGGTCTGACCATCGTGCCGCGTGATCGCCATTACATCGGCGTCATCCAGCCCTGCTACATTGATTTTTTGTTCTTGCTGCACGCGGGTGAGTGCTGCAATCCGGTCGCGCATGTTGGCTGCTTTTTCATATTCCTGGGCATCGCTGAAGGCTTGCATCTGTTTGGCAAAATCATCTTGGATTTCACGGTTTTTACCTTTTAAAAAAGCGGATGCCTGCCCGATGCTGACGGCATAACCTTCTTTAGAAATATATTCTACACATGGCGCGCTGCAGCGCTTGATTTGATATTGCAAACACGGCCTCGAGCGATTGGTGAAAATACTATCGGCGCATGGGCGCAATAAAAAGGCTTTTTGCAAAATAGCGAGTGCGTGATTGGCTGCCCCTGCGGATGCAAAGGGCCCAAAATAAAGACCTTTATTGATGCGTGCGCCGCGATGTTTGGTAATGCGCGGATAGTCGTGCGAGGTGTCGATCAATAAATAGGGAAACGATTTATCGTCTTTGAGCAAGATGTTGTAGCGCGGTTTGAGTTTTTTAATCAGATTGGCTTCGAGCAATAAGGCTTCGGCTTCGCTGCCGGTGATGGTGATTTCGACCTGTGCAATTTGCAGCACCATCCGCCCAATCCGATTACCCAGATTAGCAATAAGCGTGTATTGGCTCAGACGGTTTTTGAGATGTTTGGCCTTGCCCACATACATCACATCGCCTTTTTCATTGATCATCCGATAGACGCCCGGTGATAGCGGCACCGATTTAATCGCGGCGCGCAATGCGTCAACGCCAAGGACAGGAACATCTGAATCGGGCATAGGCCTAAAGGTCAATCGGGCGGTGGCAATGCAACCCGCCGGAAAGCAAAATGGTTTGGCCCGTGATGCTGTGAGCGCGCAGCAGATAATCAATCGCATCGCACACCTCGCGTGGGTTGCTTAAATGGTTAAGCGGAGCGCGCTGCTTCATGCGGTTAAACATCGCATCATCTTCCAGCTCGCCAGCCAGTGTGGGTCCTGGCGCAATGGTGTTGATACGGATATGCGGTGCGAGTTCCAGAGCAAGCATTTCAGAAAGTTGCATCAGGCTCATTTTGCTGAGCGCGTAGGTGAGATATTTGGAAGACAAGCTCCAGCCATGCGTGCCATCACCGATGTTGATAATGTTGGCTTGTGTGAGGTTTTGTTGCGCAGCAAAGGCTTGAATCAACTTGATGGGTGCAAGCAGATTGATGTGCATATGCTGATCAAACTGCGCGGCATTAAGTGATGTTTGCAGCGAATCTTTTTGAAACATCGATGCGTTATTGATCAGGCAAGTAATAGTACCCAGCTGCGTAGTACATTCATCAATCAATGTGCTTGCATCAAAATCGGTTGCGAAATCTGCATGAACGCACAGGGCGTTTGCGCCGATGGCTTTTAATTCTTTTACCAACTCTTGCGCTTGGATTTCAGAGCGATGATAATGAATCGCGACATTCCAGCCTGCCCGCGCCAGATGCAGCGCAATCTCGCGCCCCACGCGCAAGGCGCCGCCTGTGATTAAAACCGATGGTGCTACTTGTTTCATGGAATCATTATATAATTAAATGCGATGCCATTTGCGAGATTTACTTTTAGGCAGGTGGCTGCTAGGACTCCGCATGAATTTCCCACATTCGTAGAAAGGCATCACCATGAAACTGTTGAGCGGCAATAGTAATGCTCCGTTGGCGCAATCGATTGCGGATTGTCTGGGTGTGCCGCTGACGCAAGCGACCGTGAAACGCTTTTCGGATATGGAGATTTTTGTTGAGGTGAAAGAAAATGTGCGTGGCGAAGATGTGTTCGTCATTCAATCCACTTCGTACCCTGCCAATGACCATATTATGGAGCTGCTGATTTGTCTGGATGCGCTCAAACGTGCCTCGGCTCGCCGGGTGACGGCGGTGATTCCTTATTATGGCTATGCGCGCCAAGACCGCAAACCAGGGCCTCGCACGCCGATCAGCGCGAAATTGGTGGCCAATCTGATCACCTCAGCCGGTGCCGACCGCGTGCTGACGATTGATTTACATGCTGCTCAAATTCAAGGTTTCTTTGATATTCCGCTCGACCATTTATATGTGCGTCCGGTGTTTTTAACCGATATGAAAAAGCAGTTTAAAGACCCCAAAGATCTGGTGATTGTGTCGCCCGATGTGGGCGGTGTGGTGCGCGCTCGCTCGCTTGCCAGCCGTTTGGGGGCGGATTTAGCCATTGTCGATAAACGTCGCGAACGCGCGGGCGAATCCGAAGTGATGAATATTATTGGTGAAGTGAAGGGCCGCACCTGCATTTTGTTCGATGACATCGCGGATTCAGCGGGAACCCTTTGCAACGCCGCTAAAGCGCTTAAAAATGAGGGTGCAGCCAGTGTTTCGGCTTATATCACTCACGGGGTTTTGTCGGGCAAGGCAGTTGAGCGCATCGAGGCATCGGACATTGAAACGCTGGTGATTACCGATAGTATTATCGCGACGCCCGCGGTGGCACATTGCGCTAAAATCCGCGTGGCAAGCGTGGCTCCGTTGTTGGCAGAGGCGATTCGGCGCATCAGCGAAGAAAGTTCGGTATCGAGCTTGTTTGAATAAGTTTGACTTTTAGGCAAGGCCGCGCTAATTAGATCGCCTTTTTGGAGTATTTGGTATTCAGTATTTGGTGTAAGCAGCGATGTTTCAACACTAAATACCAAATACCAAACACCAGATACTAAATATTAGGAGATAAAAAATGAAAGCGGCCATCACATTTGAAGCGTCTATGCGCACCAACTCAGGCAAAGGTGCCGCGCGCGCGATTCGCCGGACTGGCAACGTTCCTGCGGTGATTTATTCCGAAGGCAAAGCAGGCGACATGGTAACTTTGTCATCCAACGCGCTGACCCGTGAATATCGCCGTTGTGGTTTCATGAGCAAAATCGTGGAAATTAAAACCGATAAGCAAAGCTTTTATGCGTTGCCAAAAGAGATTTTATTTCACCCTGTTACTGATATGATCGAGCATGCTGACTTTTTACGTGTAAACGAAAAATCGACCATCAAAGTGCGCGTGCCAGTTCGTTTCCTCAATCAGGAAAAATCAATCGGCCTCAAGCGCGGCGGCGTGATGAATGTGGTGCGCCACGATCTGGAGCTGATTTGTAGCCTGTCTGATATTCCAAGCCATATCGATATCGACATGCAGGCTGTGAATATCGGCGATTCGATTCACATCAGCCATGTGACGCTACCCAAGGGCGCGACACCTGCTATTCGTAGCCGCGATTTTACTATTGTAACGGTTGCGGGTCGCGGTGGTAAGGCGGATGTGGAAGAAGATGCCGCTGCGCCCAAAGCGGCTGAAGTGGTTGCCACCAAGGTCAAAGCCGTGGATGGTGCTGCTGCTGCCGGTAAAGCTCCTGCCAAGGCTGCTGCGAAACCTGCTGCGAAAAAATAATTCCTTCTGAGATCGATATGAGGAGGATTATATGTGGCTGATTGTAGGCCTCGGTAATCCTGGCGCATCTTACCTCTATCATCGACACAATGTCGGCTTTATGCTGGTGGATGCGATTGTAAAGCATTATGGTGCTGGCGGCTACAAATCCAAATTTTCGTCTCATCTTGTGGATGCAATGGTTGGTGATCAGAAGGTGATGCTGTGTAAGCCGCAAAGCTTTATGAATCTTTCAGGCCAAGCGGTTGGCGAAATTTCCCGTTTTTATCATATCGAGCCATCGCACGTTTTTGTGCTGCATGATGAGCTGGATCTATTGCCCGCTAAAGTGCGCATTAAGCTTGGAGGCGGCCATGGCGGACATAATGGTTTGCGCAATATCGATCAGCATATTGGCAAAGAGTATTGGCGGTTGCGCTTTGGTATTGGGCATCCGGGCCACAAGGACCGCGTACATGATTATGTCCTAAGCCCTTTTGCCAAAGACGAACAGGCTGACATTCACGACACCATCGACATCGTTGCCAAACAGATTGGCCTGATGTGGCAACAAGGCCACGAAGCACTGATGACTAAGATTGCGCTTGCATCTGCTCCGCCAGCCACTACAACCAAACAGGTAAAATCAGAAGATCTATAG
>JAKFUW010000202.1 GCA_021732545.1 Alphaproteobacteria bacterium
ATTTGTGATTGGTACCGAGCGCCATGAAAGCCGGCGTATTGATAATCAGCTGCGTGGCCGTTCGGGTCGTCAGGGCGATCCTGGGGCATCGAAATTTTTCATCTCGCTGCAAGATGATCTCATGCGGATTTTTGGCTCCGAACGCATCGATTCGGTGTTGCAAAAACTCGGGATGCAAGAAGGCGAATCCATCAACCATCCGTGGATGAACAAAGCCATCGAACGCGCCCAAAGCAAGGTCGAAGAACGCAACTACGAAACACGCAAAAACCTCCTCAAATTCGATGACGTGATGAACGATCAGCGCAAAGCGATCTTTGAACAGCGCATCGAGCTGATGGAAGCGGATGATGTGTCGGATACCATTGCTGAAATGCGCGTGGATGTAAATCAATCGCTGGTATCGCAATTTATCCCCGCGCGCTCTTATGCCGAGCAATGGGATGTGGAAACGTTAGAGAAAGAAATCTACCGCATCTATGGCGTGCAACTTCCGGTGGCGGATTGGGCCGCCGAAGAAGGCATCGCCGATGAAGAAGTGCTCGCGCGTATGAGCAAGGCCACCGATGACTATGCCGCCATTCGTGCGACCGAATTTGAGCCTGAGATTTTGCGCGTGGCACAAAAGCGCGTGCTGCTGCAAACGCTCGATCAGCTGTGGAAAGATCATCTGCTGTCGCTCGATCATTTGCGCCAAGGCATTGGCCTGCGCGCCTATGGTCAGCGCGACCCCTTGAACGAATATAAGCACGAAGCCTTCGCGCTGTTTGAACAAATGCTGCACCATTTGCGCGAAGTGGTGACGCACCGCATGTCGCATTTGCGGATTCGGGTGGATAACCCTGCGCAATTGATGCGCCAACGCCCGCAAAAAATGGTGGAAAGCCGTGTGGACCCGGCACTAGGCGAGCCAGAGCCGCAAGGCATTGAAACCGTTCGCACCCATATCGATCCATCATTACGCAATGCATCCGACCCCACCACATGGGGCAAAGTCGCACGCAATGAGCCATGCCCTTGCAACTCTGGCAAAAAGTTCAAACACTGCCATGGGCAGTTTGCGTAAGCAGAAATCTTATCCACTGAACTCATCTCTGCTCATCCGTTTATCAACTCAATCTGCAAATAAGGGCTAATCGCTCATATCTTAGCTTAATATAGAGATATTGCTATGATGAGCTTAATAAAATCGTAACAAATATGGTGTATAAGAACTATAGGTACTTAAACATTTCTGGCAAAATTTCTGATAAATAAGGAGACAACTATGGGCGGTTACAATCCTGAGGCTGAAGCTAAATATGCTAAAGAGGTGATGCAAAGACTACTCTTTAAGGCAAACATAAATTATCCGCAAGATTTGCTTCAAGTATATCCAGCCGAAAGTTTGTTACAAACGACGGGGAAAAAACATTTTTTTGTTGAAGTCAACACAGCTAGATATGGCCGCGCTCTTGCAGATGAAATTCTATTAGAGCTTACGAAACCTGAATATGGAGTAGGCGCACGCCTAGCATTTCCAGCTAGAGACTACACACCTGGTAAAGCACCTGATAGCGGTCATACTTCTCTGGTTCTACCAGAATCCGTGATGAGAAAAATTGACAGTGGATTAGAACAAAATATGTCGCTATTCGAGAAAGCCGGTATTGGTGAAATTCAGTTAAACGATTATCCAGCACTGAAAAGTTTTGTGGGCCAGGGTCATATTTTCAAGGATGGAAATTTCAAACTTCCTGACAGAATGACTGCTGATGATAAAAAAGCGTTTTTTAAAGATCTTGAAGCGTTAGGAGCGGATATTCGCGGATCTGCTGCTCTGCCGGGCAATTCAGGAAAACCAGGTATTACTCTTACCAGAGATACGTCGTGGGACACAAAGCTTGCTGCAGGGCTTGATGATGATCCTAACGCTCTGAGCAACTTAGAATTAGGGGCGTATTCTTTCTCTATGCTAGCCAAAAGCACAGGCGTTAATACCATACTTAGTCGCGGCACCGATGCCCGTATCTTGACCAGTTTTTCTGTAGAGTCGGGTAAGGTGCTTGATCCTCAGGGAAATAGTTTTACTAGAGGTATATATGATTCAGCATTAAAGGTTGGCAGAGAGCTTATAAAAGATAATCCTGATCTCGCGAGCGTTTTGAGAAGAAGCCCTGAGGCTTCTAGACAAGCAGATGACGAATTTGTGGAACCTGGTGCTGTCTATGCACCTACTAATAGAAGCGCGCCAAAGAGATGAAAAGGTATATAATTTGCCTTCTTCATACCTGCCAATAGGGCGTGCCGCTGAATTTTTGCGCTAAAAAGTCGATGAACAAGCGCACCTTAACCGACAAAAACCGGTTATGTGGAAACAATGCATAGATGTTGCGTTCGGGCGCTGTCACATAATTCGTCAGTAGCGGTATTAGTTTTTGTTTTTTAATGTCGTTACCAATAATAAAGCTGGGTGCCACAATAATCCCCACGCCCGATAGCGCCGCCTGACGCATCATCTGCCCGTTATTGGCGCGCATGCGCACATTCGTGTTGGCCACCTTCTCTCGCCCCAATGCGGCATCAAAATAACGCCATTCATGCAAACGATCAGTATTGCTATATTCAATGAAACGGTGGTTGATGAGTTCATCAGGATGAGTAGGCGTGCCGTATTTTTCCAGATAATTGGGTGAGGCCGCCATCACCATCTGGCAGGGCGCAACTTTACGCGCAATCAGGCTTGAATCAGTCAGGCTCGCCACGCGGATGCACACATCTACTCCCGATTCCACAATATCGATAAAGTGATCGCTAAATTCCACCTCCAGCTTCACATCGGGATATTCCAATGCAAATTCCGCGATGATAGGCGCCAGATGAAACAGGCCGAACGATTCGGGCGCGTTGATTTTCAGCGTGCCGCTTGGGTTATCATGGATATTTTGTAGCTGCTGCTCTGCACATGCCAGTTCATCGAGGATGTGCGTGCATTTGGCCAGAAAGATCTCGCCCTCTTCGGTCAGGCTGATTTTGCGCGTGGTGCGGTTAAGTAAGCGCACATTCAGCGCCTCTTCCAGTGCGGCGATATGTTTACTCACTGCTGATTTGGTCATGCCTAAATCGCGCGCGGCAGACGAAAAACTCTGACGCTCCACCACTTGGGTAAAGGTCGGGATATAGGCAAGATAATGGGCAGCCATGTTGTTCACTCATATCAGATAATTGGGAAACACTATTATAATATGTGGAGCCATTGTCAACTGTATCGACGTTACGAGGAATCAAGTGTAGCGCAGACGACGCGGCAATCTGTTGGCACCCTTCTTCAATAGATTGCCACGCTTTGGCTTCGCACAAAGCTCCCAATGGCAGAAAAAAAGGGGCGCCGCTTGGGCACCCCTTTTCTTTATTGTTTAGAAACGAGCGAACTAGTTAGAGAAGTTCAGTTCGATTTCTACGCGACGGTCACGCCACAAGCATGCTTTGAGCTCGTTGCCTTTCACGCCAGCGCAATTCGATACAGGCACGTCTTCGCCGAATGAACGCACATCGGTTTTGCTGTGGTTGGTGTAGCCTTTAGACGCCATGTAGTTTTGCACTGATTGAGCGCGGCGTTGTGACAGACGATAGTTATAGTCTGACGCACCGATCATATCGGCGTAGCCTACGATGCTGACGCTTTCAACTTGGGTTGAGTTTTTGATGATATCGACCAAAGAATCAATTTTAGCAATCGCCGCAGGGGTCAGGTTTGCGCTATCGAAATCGAAATAGACGGTGCGTGCTTCGATGGCCAGATTCATACAACCGTCCTGGCCAGAGGTCCACTTGGTGCGAACGCAATTGCCGAAGGTATTGGTAACGATATGGCCGTTGGTGTCTTTTACCACGTCACGCACATCAGCGGGGCCTGCTACTGCTTGCGATGCAATCATAACCGCACCTACGGTCGCTGCGAGCGTCATTTTAATGAAGGTTTTCATAATAATTTCCTCTTTTATTTAGTTAATTTCAAATTCAGCCGCTACGCGTTGCAATGTGCCAAGCGCAGCATGTATAATCGAATGTATCTTTGATGAAAAAGAAAATGCCCCGCAATAGAAGATTGCACAATCTGTTGGTGCGCTGCCATTCTGCGCGGCACCTGTTGCAATTTTACATCGACGCATGCCGCGACAGATCCAGCCACATCATTTCCTCATCCACATAGCGGCCATCCACTTTCAGCGCGCGCGGCTCCACCCCATAAGACTGAAACCCTGCCGACAAATAGGTGTGGCGCGCGGCAAAATTCTCGATTGCCACTTGCAGCACCATCATTTCCACATGGGTTATAGCATCGGCGAGCAACGCGTCTAACAGCAATCGAGACAAGCTTTTGCCGCGCCATTGCGGCATCACATAGACCCCAACCAACACTCCTTGATGGCGTTGCTTAAAATGCGGGCGTATGAAATAGGCCATGGATGCCACCAGCTCGCCTTGCGTAAACGCACCAAAATTGAACGTATTTTCAATGCGTCTGATATAATCGGATGGGCTCAGATCAGCCAGTTCCTCATAGGATTCGGTAAAGGCCAGCGGAGATTCTTTGAGTGCAAACAATCTGAGTTTACGCAGTTGCAATGCGTCATCGGCAACCAAACGGCGAATGACAGGCTCGCTCATGGCGTGGGTTTTTCCTGTTGTTTGGCCTCGCGCAGATTTTGGCGATAGCGTGCCACATTCTGATTATGCTCTTGTAATGTCTTGGCAAAATGATGACCACCATCGCCCGTTGCCACAAAATAATAATCTTGCGTTTGTAAAGGATTCAGCGTGGCTTCAAGCGACGCACGCCCTGGGTTTGCAATCGCACCCTTTGGCAAGCCATTGATAATATAGGTATTATAGGCGTGATTACTCAGCAGGTCGTTTTTCATCAGCGGGCGCTGCATCGGGCCGTTGACCTGTTCGATGCCATACACCACCGTCGGGTCCGATTGCAGCGGCATCCCCTTGCGCAACCGATTGATGAATACACTCGCCACATGGGGGCGCTCAGCCGCCACACCCGTTTCTCTCTCCACGATCGACGCCAGAATCACCGCCTGCATGGGGCTTGCTAGCGGCAGGCCCTGCTGGCGTTTGGCCCATAGCACATGCACCACCTGATTCATCGCGTCTTTCATGCGCTTGATCACCGATTCGCGGGTATCGTGACGGTGAAAGAAATAGGTATCGGGCAATAATGTGCCTTCAACAAGACCCGGGGGTATGTCGCCTTTGAGCTTATCCTCTTTCATTAAGGCGGCGGTGATTTGCGATAATTCCCACCCCTCAGGAATGGTCACAAAATGGGTGATCGCCTCGCCACTCACCAGCACATCCATAATCTTTCTGGGGCTCATTCCGGTATCGATATAATACTCGCCAGCCTTGAACTTGGTGTGGCTACCACTCCATAATATATTCATTTTGAACAATAATTCATTGTCGATGGCTTTTGATTCCAATAAGCGCTGCGTAATGGCCGCAAAACCCGTGCCTGGCGGAATCTCGATGACGATCTTTTCCCGCAAGGGTCCTGGCGCCGTAAACCAATAAGCGCCATAAGCCGCAAGCGTAATGACGGCCAGCGTGCCAAGCATGGAAAGCGATAAAAACCAGATGAGAAAGCGTTTCATAAATCGAACCTGACGAAGTCACGAACATACGAAGACACGACAGAGCGAAAATATGAAACGGATACCATTTCGTGTCTTCCTGAATTCATGTCTTCGTATCTTCGCGTTAGACGCGTTTGAGCACTAAGCTCGCATTAGTGCCGCCAAAGCCAAAGGAATTAGACAGCACTGCGTTGATGTTTTTGCGTTCCTGCGCGATGTGAGGCACCAGATTCACACCCAAACAGGCTTCGGATGGGTTATCGAGATTGAGTGTTGGCGCAACGATGCCGTGATGCATGGCAAGTAGCGCAAAAATCGCTTCCACTGAACCAGCACCGCCCAGCAAATGGCCAATCGCCGATTTGGTCGATGACATACAGGTTGTTTCGATTGCGGAACCAAACAGGCGTTTGACCGCGCCCAGCTCAATTTCATCGCCCTTGGGCGTTGAGGTGCCATGCGCATTCACATAGCCAATATCTTCTGGGTTCACCCCTGCGCGTTTAAGTGCCATCTGCATGGAACGGAATCCGCCATCGCCACTTTCAGCAGGGGCGGTAATGTGATAGGCATCACCCGATAGCCCATAACCCGCTACTTCAGCATAAATCGTCGCACCGCGCTTTTTGGCGTGTTCATATTCCTCTAACACCACCACGCCGGCACCTTCGCCCATCACAAAGCCATCGCGGCCTGAATCCCACGGGCGCGATGCCTTCTCAGGCGTGTCGTTATAGCTGGTGGAAAGCGCGCGCGCAGCAGCAAAACCTGCAATCCCTAAACGCGAAATGGTGGCTTCCGAGCTTCCGGCAATCATCACATCGGCGTCATCAAACATAATGAACCTTGCGGCGTCGCCAATGGCGTGCGCGCCCGACGAACAAGCCGTGACCACTGCATGATTGGGGCCTTTGAAGCCATGGCGAATCGACACCTGACCCGATGCCAGATTGATAAGGCTGGACGGGATAAAAAACGGGCTGAGGCGGCGCGGACCTTTTTCATGCAGCAAAATGGCTGCTTCCTCGATCATCGGCAAGCCGCCAATGCCTGAACCCAGCAACACGCCAGTGCGGCAGCGTTGTTCTTCGGAATTTGGCATCCAACCTGATTGTTTTACGGCCTCATCGGCGGCAACAATCGCAAAATGGATGAATTCGTCCATCTTGCGCTGTTCTTTGGGCTCAATCCAGATATCGGCATCAAACTGACCAGAACCTTTACCGCGATTCACCTGCCCCGCCACTTTGCACGGCAGATCGGATACATCGAATTTGGTAATGGCAGACAGGCCAGACTTGCCCGCAATCAGCGCATCCCACGTGGCAGTGACACCCACACCCAGTGGCGTGACCATTCCCATTCCCGTGACAACAACGCGACGCATCTATCAGTCTCCAGTGGCCAGTTGCCAGTTGCCAGAATACTGGGGACTGGTGACTGGCGACTTTCTTAATTAACTATTATCTTGAATGTAAGTAATCGCATCTTTAACGGTCTGAATTTTTTCAGCCGCATCGTCAGGGATCTCGATGCCGAATTCT
>JAKFUW010000084.1 GCA_021732545.1 Alphaproteobacteria bacterium
CTCCTATCGTGGGTTGCGTCATGTGGCCAAAATGGTGACCAAGCGCTTTCCTGAACCGATGCAGCGCGCGGCCAAAAGCGTTGAAAAACACATGCGCGGGCTGGCCACGGGTGGCACATTATTTGAGGAACTCGGCTTTTATTATGTGGGGCCGGTGGATGGCCACAATCTCGATCAGCTTCTGCCTGTGCTCAAAAACATCAAGGCAGAGCGCGAATCCGGGCCGGTGCTGGTGCATGTGGTGACGCAAAAAGGCTATGGCTATGTTCCGGCGGAAAATTCGGTGGATAAATATCATGGCGTGGCGAAATTTGATCTGGCAACGGGCGCGCAGGTCAAAGCCAAACCTGTTGCACCCAGCTATACCAAGGTCTTTGCCGATGCGCTGATTGCATTGGCGCGCGATGATGACAAAATTGTCGGCATCACCGCCGCTATGCCAACGGGCACCGGCATGGATGCCTTTGGCGAAGCATTCCCTGACCGTATGTTCGATGTGGGTATCGCTGAGCAACATGCCGTGACGTTTGCGGCAGGCCTTGCATGCGAAGGCTATAAGCCATTTTGCGCGATTTATTCCACCTTCCTTCAACGCGCTTATGATCAGGTGGTGCATGATGTGGCGATTCAAAAATTGCCCGTGCGATTCGCGATTGACCGCGCAGGGCTGGTGGGAGCCGATGGCCCAACCCATGCGGGCGCGTTCGATGTGACGTATCTGGCATCGCTGCCGCATTTTGTGGTGATGGCGGCGGCTGATGAAGCGGAACTGGTGAATATGTTAGCGACTGCTGCGGCCTATGATGAGGGCCCGATCAGCGTGCGTTTTCCGCGTGGCGAGGGAGTGGGCGTGGACATTCCTTCGAAGCCCGAAGTGCTCGAAATCGGCAAAGGCCGCATCGTAAAACAAGGCAATAAAGTGGCGTTGCTGAGCTTCGGCACGCGCTTGGCCGAATGTGTGAAAGCAGCCGATGTGCTTGATAAAAATGGTTGGTCGTGCACCGTAGCCGATGCGCGTTTTTGCAAGCCACTCGATGGTGAATTAGTCACGCAACTGCTATATGAGCATGATCTGGTAATGACGATTGAAGAAGGCGCAATCGGCGTATTTGCCGCCCATGTGCAGCAATTTGCGCTGGGTGCCGGATTGCTCGATGGCGGCCACGGCAAGCTGCGCAGCCTGATGTTGCCCGACGCATTTCAAGACCATGATAAACCCGAATTAATGTATGATGCGGCGGGGTTAAATGCCGTGCAAATCGTTGAGCAGGTGCAACGCGTGATGGCGCAAAGTGCGGCCAAGCGCAAGGTTGGTTAGTTGTCATTTTGGCGAAGGCCGGAGCCTATGCCGAATATGGATATTTCGCTTTCGTGTGAATGACAGAGCACAGCTATTAACGCAGCTTTTGCGCCAAAAACGCCTCGATCGATTTGGTGTTAAGGTTGCGGACGGGTTTGTCCATCGGGCCATCAAAATTGACTACTAAAAAGGGATAGTTGGTTTGAGCCATAGTGATGAGACCGAATTTAGCAGCCATTTCCATGGTCCAGTTGCGTAAGTTGAGCATGCCCTCTAATTCACCAACCGATTCATTTGAGCGGAAATTCACGCGCGTGGTGCGCATTTCACCTTTGGTAAAATAGGTGGAGCCGCTGATATTTCCGATGCGCGTGGCGCCAGAATCAAATGTCTGGCGAATGGCGTTGAGTAGCCCTGACACTGCGCGCACCGAAGCGATGGAGCGAATGGTTGCAGGCAAATTGAAATATTGCACAAATACGTTGCGCGCATCCATTGTCAGGCTGCCAGTGATATTATCGATCCAGCTTTCAAAATTCAGGCCGCTAAAAGTCGTTCGCCCACTCATCGAAATCAAGCCATTGATATTGGTGTAACCAAGCCATGTATGTAGCCATTCGCGCAATTGCGCATTGAGAATATTATAGCGGATATCCAATCCTGGTACCACTTGCGAATCCACTTTCACATCGATTTTGCCAGTACCGCCCCACAGGCCTACGCTTGCTTCTTTGATGGTCATCTGAAAATCTTGCAGTGAAATCAGAGCAATAATACTCGATGCGCGGAATTTTTCATGAATCAGTTGGCGTAAACGCAGCTCAATCGAGCCATCAAAATAATGCAGCGGATAAAAGTTGATGGGCGTGCGCGACCACACATTATCATCGCGTTTATCAGCATCCGATGCCCAGATGTGCGACAGCATCATATCACCTAAATCAATACTGGAAACACGCAGCTGGCTTTCGATAAAGGGGCGTTCGGCTTGTGGATCGCGGGTGAGTTTTGCTATACCTTGAATACGTGAATGTTCGAGGTTAATATTCATGCCGCTTGCCATCATCACTTTGGGCTTGATGGTCAGCAGTAGCGATGAGGGCCTGCCTTTTTGCCCCATCACACTAAAATCATCGATCTCTAACTGAAGTTGCACTTCGCGATCAAACTCCGGTAGCCAGTTAAAGCTAAAGGGGTTGTAGGTTTGTTGGTCGGGCGGGGTGAACATGCTGGCATCTTGCAGCCATTCTTTTTCCAGTGGAGCAAAATCAAAATGGCGCAGTGCAATGGTGGCATTAACACGCGGTGTGGCTTCATGGTAGCTATTGATACCGCCCGCAATCTGGATGCCATCGCCAACAATCATGCGCAGCTCTGACAAGGTAGTGGAACGCGAGCGCACAATCAGATTAAAGCGTGTGCGAAATTGTCCAAAAATACCTTCAGGGATGTCGGTTTTTTCAAAGCCCATCATCGGCGCCAACTCGTGCAATGAATCGCCAAAGCCTTCCACCAGCCCTTCATATTCCAGCCCTGTTTTGGTGGGCGTGATGCGCCCCACAGTGACTAAGTTGGAATTTTTAGGGCCTGACGCGCGCGCATCGGAGATCACAATGCTGCCACCCGCAAGTTGTCCTTTCACGTTAAAATTACTTAATTCAGTCGCATGAAATTTAACTTTCGCTGCTTGAATCGATAAGTTGCTCGATAATTTTAAATCGAACCCATTGTTAATGGCGAAAATATCATTCTCACTACCAATCGATTCACGCAACCCGTCAATCAACTGATCATAATCCAAATAATCAAACCATAGCGCGCTTTTACCAGTGGTGAGGTCTTCGGATTTTGTCAGATTAATGCTGCCTTTACCGGTGGTGTTGCCAGAACTGAATTCCATCAGATTAATAATGGTTTGCGTGTCATCGGCATAGCTTTGCATTTTGAACGAAAGCGGAAAGGCGCTTTTATAATAATCGCTAAAAGGTGTATCGCCATGGCCAAACAATATATCGCCCCACGGCCTGAAATCATTGCTTGTTACGCTGATGGTTTGTTTACTGGTGACGACCCCCGCTTTGGCTACCACGCGCGCGTCGGTGATGTCCATCGCCATGGTTGGGTGGTTCACCGACATCACACAATCGGCGGCATAAGAGCCCAGATGCTGAAATTGATCAAACCGGCAGGATTGATTGATGTTCATCGTATCTTTGCCAAACAGCGCATTGAATTGCGAAGTCATTTGCCCTAGTGAGATGGTGGTCATGCCATTGATATATTGAATTTCGCGCACATAATCGTGGCGGTGATTGGTGTAGATAATCTGGCCATTATTGATCACAATCTGCACATTTTCAGGTAGCGCCGCCGAATCTTGGCCTTTATATAAAAAGCTCCAATTGTTCTGGGTTTCACTGAGTTGTTCCAACTCGATTCGCGGCGATACCAGCTCCAGTTTCTCTAACTTCGGGGTTTCACCCATCAACGCTTCCAAGATGCTGACATGAATGATGAGTTGATCGGCACGCAGAAAATAATTGGCAGTAGCTTCGGGCGGATTTTTGAGGGCCACACCATCAAAAATAATCTTACCACCGGTTAAAATACTGATAGACGGTTCGCCAAGCACCACCGGCTCTCCGGTGATTTGTTCTACTTGCTTTGCGACGCGATCAGCCAATGGCGAAGCATCAATCAGTATTGGCAAGAGTTGCGAGAGCGATAGCAGCAGCAATAGCACTGCGCCTAAAACAAATCCCGCAATTTTTAGTTTATATGTATCCATAATGTGAGGGTGATAGCATGACGGAGCGGTTGCGTCTAGAATTAGGATTTAGGGGCCAGGGATTAGGGGCTAGTAAAAAACTTAAAGAATGTTATTTATATGAAATGGAACCTTGGCTGGAGACAACAATTGGGTTGATTATGATGGTGGTATTGGGGCCGGCAGTCGGCAACTATGCAACATCGGTGGTGTATCGGTTGCCGTTTGGCCAGACGCCGTTTGAGAAAAAACCCTATTGCGGCCATTGCAACACCATGCTGCAACCGCGCGATTTGTTCCCGATATTGTCGTATCTGTTGGCACGAGGAAAATGCCGCTATTGCCAAGGTGTCATCCGCGCCAGCTACATTTGGGTGGAAGTGGTGTGCGGTGCGTTGTTTATTATCAATTATCTGACGTTTGGCATCAGCGAAACGTTTATTATGGTCACAACCATCGGCGTATTTCTCACCATTTTATCCGCGCTGGAATATCATGAACGCAAATTGTTTGATTTGATTTTGACCTATCTGTTTGGTTTGGGAGCATTGCTACAAACCTTGCAGACAGGAACCATCTATAGCTTCTTTTATTCCGGATTTATCATGCTGTTTGCAGGCGTGGTGATCTGGCGAGCGAGCGGATTATTCAATGCGCAGCGCCTCAAGCAAGTGCCCGATTATGTGTGGCTGATGGTGCTGATAGGCATCATTGTGCCGCAACCTCTGCTGATTGCAACGAGTGCGCTGACCTTGGGTTTGGTGGTGATTCAGCGGGTGCTGTTTGGAAAAATTACTGCAACCATTCCGGTTTCGCTGGCAATTTATGCTGCACTATTAGTCTAGTGTCATCCTGAACTTGTTTCAGGATCATTTCGAAAAGATGCCGAAACAAGTTCGGCATGACAACGGTTTACTACTCACATGTCATAATGAGCTTATAGGGCGAGGTATGATCGCCCAGCGTGATTTTATTTTCGCCCAGTAATAGCGGTGCTTTTTCTGAAACTTTTCCACGGCCAATCGGCTTACCATTTAAAATCGTGCAAAAGCGGCTGCCCTGATCGACGAGGTAAATACCATCGGCGTGGCGCTCGATCGCGCAGTGTTTTTGCGAGATCATCATCGGCGGGCCTTCGCTTGGCAAATCGAGGTTATTGAGTTTGGGTTTTTCTTCTTTTTCGGGGTAGCCACCGATGAAATAGGGTAGGGTGCCGCTTTTGATTTCAATCGGCGTGAACGATAGTTTTTCGCATGCCGATGTAATCGTGATGCTGTCAATCGCTTGATCGAGAATCACCGTGGCGCGCTCTTTGGCAGCCAAGCGCGCATTGGTATCGCGCAGGCGATTTAAAATGTTTGTAAACACCATTTGTAATTGTGCGGGGCAGGCGTTGATCATCTCTTTAAACTGCGCATCGCTGATCGCATCAACTTCTACTTTGTTCAATGCGCGCGCCGTAGCTGAGCGCATATTGCGCGGCTCAAACAGTGCCATTTCGCCAAAGACTGCACCAGTTTCCAGCACCGCTAATTGCACTTCGCCATGCTGCGCATGTTTCAAAATTTCCACCGCGCCGGATGTGATGATATAGGCATAATCGCCTGCATCGCCCTCGCGGAAAATGATTTCTTTTTCATGGAATGTTTTGGTGTTCATCAGCATGTCTTTCAATATCCCGTCATTGCGAGTGAGCGGTTTAGCGAGCGTGGCAATCCAGAAGCATGACTGAAATGGATCGCCACGGCCTCTGAAGGAGGCCTCGCGATGACGAATGGTGTGTGAGTTTTGGTGTTCATCAGCATGGTTTACTCGACGGTTACAGATTTTGCAAGGTTGCGGGGTTGATCGACATCGGTGCCTTTAATCACAGCGGTATGATAGGCTAAAAGCTGAGCAGGAACGGCGTATAATATGGATGATACGAAAGGGTCCACATCGGGCAGGCGAATGGATTGGGCGATGATGCCCTCTAATTTCTCCAAGCCTTTTTGGTCGCTGAATGCGATGATTTTGGCGCCGCGCGCTGCCGCTTCTTGAATGTTGGAGAATGTTTTGTCAAACAGCGCATCCGACGGAATAAACGCAATCACGGGCATGTTCTCATCAATCAAGGCGATGGGGCCGTGTTTCATTTCGCCAGCAGCATATGCTTCGGCATGGATGTAGGATATTTCCTTCATTTTCAGCGCGGCTTCGTATGCAATCGCATAGGACGTGCCGCGCCCGATAAATAGCATATCTTGGGCCGATGACACATAGTGCGCAAGCGCGAGAATCGCTTCGTCATGGTGCAAAATTTCGGATATTTTGGCAGGTACTTCGGCCAGCGCATGGCATAATCGCGCAGACTCGGCGGCGCTGATGCTGCCGCGTTCTTCGGCCAATGCCAATGCCAGCACCGCAAGCGTGGCCAGTTGCGTGGTGAACGCTTTGGTGGATGCCACCCCAATTTCAGGCCCCGCATGGGTGAACATGGTGGCATCGGCTTCTTGCGCCATGCTGCTTTCCGGGCTGTTGATAACCGCCAGCGTGCGCTGACCTTTTGATTTTGCATACCGCAAAGCAGCCAGTGTATCGGCGGTTTCACCCGATTGCGAGATCACAATCGTCAGTCCTTTGGGATCAAGAATTGGCTCGCGGTAACGAAATTCGGAGGCAATGTCGATGCAGGTCGGGATTTTGGCGACGGTTTCAAACCAGTAACTTGCAACCAGCCCCGCATAAAACGACGTGCCACATGCCACCATCTGAATGCGCGAAATGCCTGCAAGGCTTCCCATCACATCAGGCAGATGAATCCGTCCATCGGCAGCATAGACATTAAGCGTTTGACCGATGACCACGGGTTGCTCAAAAATTTCTTTCTGCATAAAATGGCGAAAATCGCCTTTTCCTACCGCCGCGCCACTAAGCGCCGTGGCCTTGATCGGACGCTCCACCGGTGCATCGTGCGCATCATAAATCTGCATGCCATCACGGGTGAGCACCGCCCAATCGCCCTCGTGCAAATAACAGATGGACTGGGTGAGCC
>JAKFUW010000052.1 GCA_021732545.1 Alphaproteobacteria bacterium
ACCCCCGACACGCTCAGTAATGCCAATATCCGTCATTTTTTCAGTGTGGGTAAAGCGCAGGAGTTTTTTGGCGATCCACGCATGACGGATGCTCCTGAGCGATGGCTTGACGCCTAATGCTGCATTGCCCGATTGGGTGCAGGCACAGGCGAGCTTGCATAGAGAAGCCTCTGTTATGCTTGGTAAATCTTGTATTTCTGGTCCCGCGCAGCATTGAGGCAAAGGCATCTCCAGCCATGCAAAATCTGCAAGCGAAACATGCAGATAGGCCGAACTATTAACAAAACCTTAACACAAAACCACCCCTACATAGGCTAGTTTGTTTGAGGAAATGCAATCTCTAACAGTGTGTTTATGGCATCTACATCACGATATAGTCGATATGCGAGCGAGACCCGCGAAACGGGTGCAAATGGCACCACTATTGCGCCGGTTGATCTTCGAGAAATGCGGGCGCGATATGTGATCGAGCAATTACCATTGGGCAAATTGCGCTCGGATATGGCGCATTACCGTAATATCCGCGCATTATTAAATGAGAAAGACCCCAAAAAACGCGAAGGCAGCCTGCGTTCATTCGGTTTGCCTGAAACCGCTACTAATGCGGATATTTTAAACAAATTTCAATTACCACTCACCGCGCATGAGCCAGATTCGACAGCCCCAGATCAAGCATCGGGTTTTGGTTATTGGGTGGAGCGTATTCGTGACGAAATCCCCAAGGATGAGGCACATAAAAGGACGATTGACTTATTCGATGAGGAAGTAGGCAAAGCAAAATTCGCGCTGAATCATGGCACCACGGAAGATTGCCCTAAAGGTGGCCCTAACCCTAATGACGAATGGCGCAAATTATTGTGGAGCTCTGCCGTTCGCTTTGCCTTTGCTCCGGATGACCCCGAAAAAAACAAACAGAAACAGTCACCGCACTTTTTTAAACAAATTGCAGAATCACTGGCAATGGAGATTTATCGCACGAATTTTGTGGCGCGAGCAAATCTTTCCTTGCGCGGCCTGCAAAGCCGTAACCCGCTGGTGCGCTATGGCGAGCCGGAGACATGGTTCTACCACGCCAGTAAAGAGCACAACACACATTTAAAGCAAGACATCATCAATCTGGATCTGGAGATGTGCTTGCTGCTGAATGATTATGTCGATCCGATTTTCCAGCATGAACTTGCGCATCATGATAATTCGCGCATTTATCCGCCCTGCGTTGAAGAGCCTCGCAAAGCTGCCGAAGCAGCAAAAGAAGAACTGAAAAAGCTATCCAAAGATGGCAAAGGCATCAAGGTTTCCACTCAAGCGGTGGATTTAAGCCCCGAGCATGAACGCCTGCTAAAGGCATATCTCGAAGCCACCTATAAGCACGGGTTGATTCACCGCGTATGGAACGCGATTGAAGATAATATGTGCAACCAGAATGGCACCAATCTGGTGTATGAGAAAGAGCCGCCTTACCCCTACCATCTCGACCACTCAATGAATGTTGCCAAAACCCTTATCGCAGGCCCAGGCAGCTATGTGCGAAGCATCACGCAGGTGAGTGATGCACCACGCCCGGAAGATAGCGGACAGCCAGGTGACGCGCTGCCAAAATCAGTCTGGGAAAAGCGACTGAACGACATTGGCCATGCAATTGATATGGCGTATTTCCTTCGTCATGAACTGGCTGAAAACGCCTCCTCCGGCTTCAAAGAAATTGGCGTGGATCCCCGCGTGATTAAGGATGCAAGTGCGCCAGCTGCCTCGCACGAGGAGGCCTATGCATCACTACAGAAATTATGCGAAGATATCGCTAAAGCACAGCCTGCGCCCATCGAGCGCAGTCAGGATAATTTCAACACACGCAGCCTTGAAGAATGCGAGCGGCGCAACGGATTGATCGAAAATCTGGTGCAACGTTTTGTGATAGAGACGCTCGATAAGGCAATGGAAGAATTCCGCCAAAGCTCGCTGGATGAGCAAATAAAAAATCTGCGCGCCATGCTGGAGGCCATCCGCCGAGGCGAGAATATGGGGCAAGGCAACGGCAGCGGAGGTGGCATCCCCATTGAAATTGACGGAATCGAAATGCCAGCAGGACCAGGTGAAGCAGGTAGCAAGCCCGGCCAGCACACGCCGTCTGGTAAAATCCCCGAATCCGCGCTGGATGTTGGCAAGCCATGGGAAGAAGGCACGCGTGACGCCGCGTCAGACCCCAGAGATGCCGATGCAGGCAGAAGTGGAAAAACACCAGCGCCCCCCGTGCCCATGGGCGCTGCGGGGATGCCTAGCTCAAGCAGCACATCCGGCCCACCTGGCACTGGCACGCCTGCGCTCGATAAGATTAATCTTGGCACAATGGAAACCATTAACGCGTTGCGTGAGAACTCTAATGGACATTGGGATGCGGCTTGTGTTGAGATTCAGAGCCAGCTTGAAGAAATAAAAAAACTTTTCCCAAGCACCACGGTTGGACTGGAAAAGAAACCAACCGGAACCCCCTTTGATGGCGGATTTCGAATGGATCGCCTCCATCGACCATCGCATAGAGAGGTTGCCCTGAGGGAAAGAAGAGGCGAAGTTGTCCTGCCAACGGATCATCTCTATGTCAGAAACCCTAAGCCAGTACCCATCGAAACGCCGGGTGATTTATTTCTGATGATTGATTGCTCTGGCAGTATGGGCTCTGGGCCGGAAAGTCGTTTGGCCATTGCACTCAAATCCGCCGCATTGTTATATGACGCAGCAGAGCGTGCGGGTTTTGGCGTGTATATCTCCTTATGGGGTAACCAACATCCCACCTTGATCGCATCGCCAGAAAGCAACAAGAAAGATGTGTTCGCACGGCTCGATACGCCGCTACATGCAGTACTAAATCAATCCAATGTTCCCGGCTTGCATGGGGGCACGAATCTTGAAGGGGTGATGGCTTCGATGTTTGCGCAGCTTGCCATTCCCCGAGAGGATCTGAAGCTAAAATCCCAGCGCGGCCCTGTTTTTGGCTTACTCCTTTCCGATTGCGAAGTGGGAACACAATGCGAGCAGTTACATGAGGCACTCAATACAAATGTGATACCCGGCGTGACGTTGGATGTAGGCACTGTCGCTAGTAAAAGTGGTGATGTGCGAAAAATCATGGAACAGGTGAATCCGGGCGGCAGTTATGTGGATGTGGATCTTAGTGATAGCAAACGCATCGCACACGGAATGCTGCACTGGGCGACGGCGCGACTCGATATGGCAAAGAATCAGATCGCCGCGCACAACGGTACCTCAAATGCGTGGAACCTTACTCAAGAATTATTGCAGCGTTATGCCAAAGCAGCGTTGGATATTTTTTGTGGGCAAGAAGCACATACGGGTATCCGTGTGGGAAAAGATACGGATGCCACCATTGCGGAAGTAGAAAAAGTGGCGCTGGCACAACGCGAACAGGTGAAAGCAGGTGAAAAAGGAACTGCTGGAACAGAGGCTGGATTTATGACGAGGCTAACTTCATCCAACGTCGGAGCACAGCGATGACATCACAACCAACATGCAAACAGTTTGCGACGATTACAACAGGAGAAAGACCATGAGCACGACACCAGAAGAAACAACCAACCACGAGCGCCCCGCTACCCCAACGGATTTCAAGCGGGTTGAAGTGGATCGTAATGCTGCCGTGCCGCACTATGATCAGCAATCTGGTCAATTAGGCTGGATGGCGAGAGACACAGCCTTATTGGGCCGTGACCGCAAACTTATCAAATATCTGGCACGAGAGGTCCACACAGCAACGGGCGAGACCATAAAAGCTGAGGACCGTATATTTGGTGAATTGTCACGTTCATTCCCTGCAGAAGTAATGCAAAAAGTATATACGCAATTTATCGACTGGGCGCATAATTTAGCATTAGAACCACATGAGAAAGACCCGCAATATAGCCAGCAAAACCTGATGTTTGTGATGTCTGGCCCAGGTATCGGTAAAACCTATCTTCCCAAAGTGATTGCCCGCGCATTTGGCTACAAGCCCCTGATGATCGGCGCAGGTGAAGGCTCAAGCAATATCGATGAGCTGGTGGTAGAATATGTTTATGAAACAGCTGATAAACGCGGTGAGATCCCTTTCCACGAAATCACAGGCCGAATCAATAACGAGCTGAGGCGGCTTGCAACCAATGAGGCGGATGGAAAAGATTTGCCAACACATCGAAAACTATTGGATAGCCTAAACAACACTCCTCATCTTCTAAAAGAGCATGTTGATACGATCGGCGATGTGACCGGCAAAATCGGCCAGACATTCTATACGCTGGACAGTATGACACTCTCAGGCCGTGGTGAAATTGTGAAACTCCGAGCTGAGTTAGCCAAGATGCAGATGGCGGATACCGGCTATACCAAAAAGCAGCGCGATCTCTATGTGCTAACGACGCCAAGCCCCAGTAGCAACAAACCTGGACCGCATGGGGAAGCCCCGCTCACGCCAGATGAAAAAAAACGTCGTGAAGCGAAAGAGCGTGAGTTTGAAGAAAGCCACAAAGAGATTGTGTCCAATGTGCTCGGCCCAATTATCGAGCAGAACGAACAGATTTTAGGCGCGCAGGGTATTGTTCATCAAGGTGGAGGGGCTGGCATCCGTCAGAAAAATGGACGCGTGCTAGAAGAGCTGATCCGTGTTAGCAACGAATGTACGCAATATGGCCGCGCGGTGCCCACCATCATCACGATTGATGAATTCAACCGCTTCACGAACTTTGGCAAAAAATTGCAAAATTTCTGGGAAGTGGTTGGCGGCAGTAGCAAAGAAAATGTCGAGATTATGGATGCGGATGGCGTAACAAAACACGTCTTCACTCCCGAGATGCTGAAATATGTGTTTGTCTATCTCACGGGGAATGATCCCAAGAAAGTGCCACAGGCAAACGAGCTGGATGAATCGATGATGAGCCGTTTGGGCGATCATGCGATAAGGCTGGATGATTTCGATGCCAAAGATTGGCAACACCGCTTCGAGCAGGTACTCACGGGCATGGGGCTTGGTGTACATTTCAGGGCGGATGAAGATTATTTCCACGGCAATCCAACCGAATTTATGAAACATATTCGCACCAAACGCGTGGAAGGACTGTCACGATACGAACTGGCCGCTTATACAGGATCCAATTTGGATAAACTCCCTATGTCAGCACGGCTGATTGGCTATGGCCAAGATCCAGGCAATGCCTATCATGTGATGACAGGTCTGCGTCAGGTCGGTGAATTTATGGAAGAATGGGCAAACATTTATAAAGAAGGCGGCGCTGTTGCACGAGAGCTGAGTCAAGGCAGCTCAATGCGGCTTTCGATTGATCCACGTTTAGTGACTTACATCATCAATGACATCCGCAAAAGCAAAGTAACTGCGCAAAGTGGAGCCGATCAACGTGCAGGTGTGCGAGGTGGCACTTCCACCATCGTCAAACCAGAAAATCTGGGTGACAAACTAGTGGATAAATTAGTGAAGATGGTAACAGATGCACACCCAGAAGGCTCTCTGGTTCGCACCAAGCTAGCACAAAGCATGTGGAAACACGGACTGATTGATGAGAAGCAGTTTGGCGACCTCACCGGCTTAGGAAAAGGTGAACAAAAGCGAGTCGCGGAAATTGGAGACCTCCGCAAGCAAGCCGCAAGTGTTCAGCAGGTACGCAAACTGCTCAATACGAATCCACACAAAAAATATCACGAGCTGCTAGAGCCGATGCGCAAAATCATCTGCGAAATTGCAGCAGAAACAATAGAAGGCATAAATGTTGCAACCGCTGATACGCTGCTTACCCCAGATCAGATGGAGGCATTCATCGAGCAAGTCGCAGCGCATGAGGCCGAATTGGCAAAAGATCTTGATGGTGAAGGTAAGATCGGTGGCGGTAAATTACCCCCTACCTTATCGCGCATTTTATTGCCCACCGTGTTTAAGGATAAAGGATATAAAATTGATATCGTGCCGACCGTGCTGGTGGACGGCGTCACGCGGGTGGAGCAGCTTGGGTCGGACAAGGCGGGCAAAGCAATCGCGAGTGGCATCGCGGCTGCAAAAGGGAAAGATGAAACTCTCGCCACCTCCAAACAGATTCTGGCAGGCCTTGGCTGGCCAGAACTCACCGCTGCCACACGTCATGAGCAGATCATGCATCTATTCATGAGCGGTACTGGAAAATCAGTGGAGGCGGCACTCGCTGGCGCCAGATTAAAAGCTGCCGAGACAGACCTGGCAAAAGCAGAGACGAAGCAAAAACCAGCGGCACAAGCGCGGATGGATGGCGCCAGAAGAACTACACAGACCGAAGTTGTTGCCGCACTGGCTCAAGACTCAGAATCGAGCAACCGAACCGATTGGTTCGCCGATGCGGAGCTGATGGCCGAGCATGGCCACAAAAGCGGATTGGCAGCAACCGTTATCCATACGGCCAATAATAAATCCATCAAAGGCGGGCATGATGCACTCAGCGTTATCACCGTGAGTTACGACAACCCAAATAAAGGAAAAGAAGGTGAGCCCGATAAACGAGATCGCACGCTAATTGTGGGGTTTGGTGAGCAATCGGCGGATATGGTGAAAATGCTGGCGAATGCAAGCATCACCTATATTCACGCTGGTGCAACAGGCGCTCAGGAAGAGATCGCCAAACAGCTGGGTGCGATTGTGGGTATCGCACAGGATAATCTTCGCAAGGAGGATGACAAGCATCCCGACAAAGCAGAAACAGCAGGCAGCGGGTTGCTTTTCCATCTGGAACAGGCGCTCAATATCCGCACACCGGATAGTTTTGATGGCAAACGCGAACAAGCGAAAACGGATGGCGGCAAGGCGGATCTGCTGACGCGCCGCTTGAACGCTGTGGCCGAGCATCTGACGGACGAACGCAACCTGCCCACGCAGGCAAAGGTGAATCCGGTGCATGCCACCAGGCTGAGCTATACAGATCAATTGAAAATGAAGCAGGCAGAAAAACCAGTGCACGAGCATTGGCAACAGGTTAAATAATTCTTGATAAGGAAAATCATGATGT
>JAKFUW010000051.1 GCA_021732545.1 Alphaproteobacteria bacterium
CAATAACCAACCAAGCTGTTAATGCTAGTATGGAAACTCTCAGATTAAACCATCCTCATATAAATCAAGCCATGATTGCCTCAGGCGGCATTGTTACCAAAACAATGTATGACGCAGTGGTTCATTTTCAAAACAAAACAATTTCTCCCCAAGAGCTAGACCTAAAATTTAAAGCTACCTTGGAAGAAGCTACAATAGCAGGCAACACTTATAAAGCGATGGTGCTGTCGCAACTGCCTTCAGTCTTATCTGAAAAAGAAAGAGCGCATGTTGCAGACTATCTCAAATCAAAACATGATATTGATTTGGTATCCTTTGATCCTTCAGATCCGAAGACACTGAAAAAACTGGCTACATTCGATATCAGCGCAATTCCAAAGCTTGCGCCTGATCAAGCCGAAGTAATTTATGCAGTGGGGGGGAATCAGAAAGATGCTCCAAAAAGCCAAGCAATAGCGCTGCATAAACTACATCAAACATTTGAAGGGTCCGTTGGTTTTGCAACGGCGATCAACTCACTTAGTGACCGCGTGCGTTATGATCGTGGTATGGGGCTGAGCACTGATATTGATCGTTTTTTCCAGATTAATGCGCCAACGGATTTGGTCAATGCTGAAGAAATGAAATATACAACTCAGATGCAGACTATTGAGATGCGGTTGGGGTATTTAAAAACGCAAGGCCTTATTAAAACACCTTCTCAAGAAAACTTCATGCGCAATGTACTTGATAAGTTTAAAGGTGACGATGCAAAGCTAAAGCAGGTTCTCACCGATTTGTCCGTTGGCACTCCAGAGGAACGAGCCACTGCTGTTAAAACCATTCAGCAAACCATGATGTCTGGTGGTAGAGATGGATATTCTGCTTTATATGATACAAAAATTGGTCAGGCGCTCAAAGATATCGCAATTGCATTTGATGTTGCTTATCAAAAAGAAGTGCAACATATTCCCGCAGCTGAATTGACGAATCCTCTAGCAATAAATCAAGGTACATTATCGCATGAAAGCGAGGGTTTTGTTCCATCAGGGGTCCAATTAGCACAAAGCAACGCAAAACGTGCAGCTAGTAAGGCCGCCAATCTTGCTTTTGAAGTAGAGTTAAAAAAGTTTTCTGACCCCAAAGATAGACTTGCTTTGGTTAAGGCGGCAGCCAAGAGCGGAGTGGACATTGATTATGCCGTGATTCATGAGCATGACCCGAATGCGAGAGAAACTTTAAGTAAAGCCAATACAAAACTTGCTGAATTTGCTACGCAACGCTTTAATGCAATTAAGGAAGAAGAAGCGAAGAAAGACCAGTCTGGTGATTTCAGAGCGCGTTACCGTGACTTAGAAACGCTGGTAAAAGCAGAAATCAGAAAAATAAAAGATGTAACAAGTCAGCAAGAAGACTTGCTCATGCAGACGATCGAGGCATCACGAGGTGCAGATGGAACCCTTGATCCTGAGCTTTTGAAAACCAATCTGGATACTGTGTCAAAAACCGGCCAAGCTCCGGCAAAGCATCAGGCGGGTGAAGCAAGAGCGGGTAACGATACTCTGGTGGGCGGTGCAGATCAGTCAGTTAAAGGCACCGCAACTGCTGCGAACGATATTGTGCGTGATTTATCAGCAGGCATACCACCATCACCATCAGATGCTGTACGCGCAACCACTGCCGCTATGGTGTTGAAAGAAGCAGTCACAACTCAGGTTAAAAAAATTGATGAAATAGCACAGATTACAGAGCACCTTAAGGTTGCTGGGATAAATCTCACACCTACGGTTACGGCTGCGCTTGCATTGCCTGCGAATGCGGCGGCACTGACACCTGCTGCGTTGCAGGCGGTTCAGAATCAAGTACAGCAGGTGTTTTCTGCTATATTAAATACTCCGCCTACTGAGACTGCTAAATTAGCGGCGTTAGAGAAAACACACGCAGGATTAGAAGCTCTTGCCAATCTGCAAAAAACCCTTTCGCAGAATATGTTGGTGGCTAACACCATTGCTGCCGCTATTGAGTATAACCAACAGCAAGTAATGCACAAGGGTGGAACTGCACTAACGCCAGAACAAATTGCACAACGCACACAAGATATCATGAAAGCGATGGGGCCAGAGAGAGTGACCGCTTTAGGTGAGAAAATCGCCGCAGTTGCTGTTTCGTTAAACCCGAATGGACAGGTTGTGCAATCAACGCTAACTCTGTCAAAGGAAGTGGCGCAGACCGAAGCTGTTAAAATTGCAGCCGAAGTGAAAGCGGCTGTTACCAAACATTCTACAGAGCCTTTAAAGTCACAAGAATTAGGACCTGTTGGAAAAAAAGCAGAAGTGGTGGTACCTCCTCCCGTTGCCCCTGCTACTTTGAAAGCAGAAGCTGGGCCCGTGACCGCTGTTAAAGTCGCGGCGGTGGTTGAGCCCAAAGCGCCCGCACCCACAGTCGTTGCAAAAGTAGAGCCCCCTATATCAGGGGTGCCTTTGGCTCAGCCAGATAAAGATAAAGCGCCTAAACCAGTGGCGGCTCTTGTAGCAGCAGTGACACCGAAACTTCAAGCTCCCGCTGCTCCAAACCCCGCTGATCTCAGGGCGATAGGTCGTGAGGCAAGACCAGAAACAGCGCCCCCTGCGCCTCCACCACTGGTAATAAATGGAGTGGTGAATCCAGTAATTCCAGAGATAAAGCCTACTCCCACTTCCAGAGAGGCGCCCGCTGATATTGCTAAACCCAAAGTGGTTGCGAGTGTAACTGCTCCAAAAGAGGAGCGCGCTTCACTGACTCGGGAGATTGCTGTGCCGCTCGTTGAGCAAACACCACGAGGCTATGGTGTTATTGCTGCAGGTAATATATCACAAATCGGCGTTGCTTCTGGGGTAACGGTACAAGGGGAGGCTGGCTTAAGGCGTGGCCCAGCTCCTTCACCTATAAAACCCGCGAATGATGATCCCGCGCCTGCAAGAGAAGATCAGGCCAAACTAGCTGCTGATCAAGCCGCGCAAGCAGATAAAGCAAGGCTGACGGAACAAGCAGCGCAACGCCAAGCTAAAGCGCGCGCTGAAGCAGCCGCGAAAGCAGCCGCGAAAGCAGCTATTACAGAGCCGGCGCGTCTTGCGAGTGTGGGTGATCCACGTCTAACGCCTCCTGCTGCACAGCCAGCATACGCAGCAGTTGTTAGTCCTGTAAGCTTTAATAGTGATGGTAAACCAGAACTTGTAGGTCCTACTCATGCGGGCGATCTTCCTGCGCCACCACGCCATGAGCCTCAGCAATCTAGCAATGATCTACTTGTAAAGGTTTCCATGCCAGCAGGAGTATCAGGTGGCGAAACGGTAAGCCGTGGCGATGATAAATCGCCTAATGCTGCAGCCGATCCGCAAGTCAAGAAAACCAATAAAGAAATAGCATAGTTGTTTTGGCACCTCATTTCCCTTGCCATTCCCTCTATTTTTCAGCATAGCTGTGCCTTATGACCCTAACCTTACAGCAAGCTGGCGCATCGGATTATGTCAAGCATGTCGATCTCACGCCGCCTACCCATGGGCGCGTGCTGATGCATAGTTGCTGTGCGCCATGTGCAGGCGATCTAATGGAGCAGATACTGGCCAATGGGATTGATCTGACGATTTTTTTCTATAATCCCAACATCCACCCAAAGCGCGAATATGATATTCGCAAAAACGAGAATATCCGCTTTGCCTAAAAAATGGAAATCCCTTTTATCGATGCCGATTACGATGTGCAAAATTGGTTTGCGCGCGCAAAAGGCATGGAGCGCGAGCCAGAGCGCGGCGTGCGCTGCACCGAGTGCTTTGATATGCGCTTTGAACGCACCGCACTTTATGCCTATGAGCATGGCTTCCCGATTATCACCAGCAGCCTTGGCATTTCGCGCTGGAAGAATATGGAGCAAATCAACGATTGCGGAGTGCGCGCCGCGAAGCCCTATGATGGGGTGGAATATTGGACCTATAATTGGCGAAAATCGGGCGGTGGTGCCCGCATGTATGAGATCGCCAAGCGCGAAGCATTTTATGCCCAGCAATATTGCGGATGTATTTACAGTTTACGCGATTCAAATGAGTGGCGGGTATCCCAAGGCCGCGAAAAAATCGAAATCGGCGAGACCTGGTATGAGCAAAAGCTCAGTGAGGCCTAAGCTCTGGTTCCTCTTATCTCATGAATCAGGCTATTGATGATGGTATGAGTCGGGCCATAAAAATTGCGGTCATCTTGCCAGAAGGTCGTGGTATAGATGATCAACAACATGATGACCAAACGCCGCCCCGTTGCGTTTTTCTGCCATAGCTCATGCAGCGCCAGCGATGCAATGATTACAATGGAAAATTGAATCGGCAGCAGATGATGCAGATTGATCTGGATATTGCTTTTCATACCGATTGCCAAGGTTGCTGCAAATATTGCAATGAAGGCAACACCCAGCGGTGAAGCCTTGCGAATGATGATGCCGCACCCCACTAAAAACGCGACCAACAAAATCGTCGGTGTTTCAACCAGCAGACTAAAGGGATAATAGAGCCACGTTGGCGCATTATCAAAATAATGCCCCTGCCAATGGCCGATTGCGTGCCCTTTGCGGTTTTTTTGCGCGAGTTCAAAAAATCCCTGCACCACTTCGCCTAGCGGCAGAATCTTTTGTTGTGCCCATTCGCAAGTCAGTGGCGGGTTTGCAGGAATCACCTGCGCCGGTACACTCAGCGAAAAGCCAAACACAGCCCATATCAGTACAAACATCCACAGTATAGATACGAAGCTGAATGCGGCGTATTTTAAGGTTCCCGTTCTCGTCATTTCGAAGGAGCAAAAGCGACTGAAAAATCTTCGTTTAAGAATAGTAGATTCGTCATTGTTGGTTCGCAATGACGATAAATTGGAAGGCCACTGCAGCGCAATGGATAATAGGATGATGGCAGGCACGAGAAACACAATCAGCGAATATTTCATCAAAAAAGCCAGCGCAATTACGGTCGCAGCGATCAGCATATTTATCAGGTGCGGACGTTTTAAAAAGCGTACCCAAAAATAAAGGCTGGCAATATAGCCCGCAAACATCGGCACGTCCGTCATCACCAGCGCAGTATAGCGAATCATGAGCGGCATCAGTGTCATCACAATTGTGGCAATGAATGCCATATCGCGGCCCGATAATTCACGCACCAACAGATAGGTAAACACCACCGCTATCACATAAAAAAGACTCGCCATGGCTCGCGCCATTTGCAGTGCATAGGGTGGTGTCTCAGGGCGATCGAGCAAGGTTAAATCCGCATCAGCAAGGCATTGCGAGGCAAAGCCCCCCCCCTTATGATCGCGCTCCACCTGATGGTAATAGGGCACAAATTCGCGCGAGCAGGGTTTTGGGTGATCAAGTGGCAACACCCGAATGCCTTGAAGATATAATGGTAACGCCATTGCGGCGCGCGCCAGCGGCGGATGCAGCCGCTCATAATGATAGGTGCCATATTGCAGCCACTCCATGCCTGTGGCGATGTGGGCTGCCTCGTCGGCATTCTGACGTTTGACGATGTCGATGTAACCAATCGTCAGCAATCCTATCACCAACACTAAGAGCAGCGCAATAGAATGGCGACAGACGATCATCGCACTGACTTATCCGTCATCGCGAGCGAACCCGAAGGGAGCGCGTGGCGATCCATCAGTGACTGGTTGGCGATAGATGTGGATTGCCACGTCGGCTACGCCTCCTCGCAATGACGAAAGGGCGAGGATAGAGGTCTTTCTTTTTGCCATTTACGCTGCTTTTTTCTTAGGCTTGGGCGCTGGTTTTTTGGTAACGGAAACCTTGGCAACGGGCTTTTGCTTCTCAACTTCTTTCGTTGGTTTTTTGCGGCCACCACCACCTTTGTTGCCGTCAATTGCATCAATCGCTGCGATCGCTGAAAGGTTGATGATATCGGCCACGGATGCATCCATCGTCACAATCTGAACGGGTTTTTCCAAACCCACCAATATAGGCCCAACAATCGTTCCAGCCCCAAGCTCTTCCAGCATGTTGGATGCAATATGCGCCGAATGCAGCGCAGGCATCACCAGCACGTTAGCAGGTTCACTGAGGCGGCAGAAGGGATACATCGCCAACAGCTCTTTGTTGAGCGCGACATCGGCTGACATTTCACCGTCATATTCAAAGTCCACATTGCGGCCATCCATGATTTTGACTGCCTCGCGGATGCGATCACCTTTTTCTTTCATCGGGTTGCCGAAGTTGGAATAAGATAAAAACGCCACGCGTGGATCATGCCCCATCTGGCGCGCTTTGAATGCGGTTTTTTCGGCGATAAACGCAAGCTCAGACGAAGATGGCAACTCATGCACCGCCACATCTGACATAAACACGGTGCGATGTTTTGAAACAATCATCGAAATCGCAAACGGCACTTCACCTTCTTTAGTGTCAATCACGCGGCAGATATTCTCCAGTGAGCGGTTATAACCACGCGTGAGTCCGGTAATCATCGCATTGCCATGGCCGTGTTCGAGCATGCAGGATGCGAAAATGTTACGGTCATTTTTCACCATGCGCGCAATGTCGCGATATAAAAATCCTTTGCGTTGCAGCTTGGCATAGAGTGCATCGATATAGAGTTGAACGTGCGGCGAAATGGCGGCATTGGCGATATCGATATCGTCGGTGTTTTTAATACCGATTTCTTTCATCATCGCGCGGATGCGGTCGGCGCGGCCCACCAGAATCGGTTTACCATAGCCATTATCGCGCCAGTGCATGGCCGCGCGGATGGTTTTTTCCTCTTCGCCTTCGGCAAAAATAATCCGCTGCGGGTTAGCGCGCACCTTGTCGATAATCTGCGCCATACTGTTGGCAGTAGGATCAAGCCGCGCTGAAAGTTCGCGCTTGTATGCGGCCATATCTTTGATGGGTTTGCGCGCAACCCCTGTATCCATCGCCGCTTGCGCCACCGCCACGGGGATGGTGTAAATC